>CANJKD010000054.1 GCA_947474415.1 Burkholderiales bacterium
AGGCCTTCCAGCGCCTGCTGCGCCGGATGTCGGTGCGCTCCAGCGCGCGCAACCAGTTCGCCGGCAGCGTCTGCGGCTTGCGCGAAGGGCCGGTCGACTTCGAGGTGCTGTTGCGCATCGACGATCAACTAGAAATCGCGGCGGTCGTCACGCGCGCTTCGGCCGAACAACTCGGCCTGGCAATCGGCACCGAAGCCATCGCGCTGGTCAAAGCGTCGTCGCTGCTGTTGATCACCGACGAGACGATGCGCATCAGCGCCCGCAACCGGCTGTGGGGCGAGGTGCAGCGCATCGTCGACGGGCCAGTGAATGCCGAAGTCACGCTGGCACTGGGCAAGGGTCGCACGGCCGTCGCCGTGGTGACGCGCGACTCGGTGGACTCGCTGGGCCTGGCGCTGGGCGTGCGAGCCTGCGCCGCCTTCAAGGTGTCGAGCGTGATCCTGGCCGTGATCGATTGACCACATCGAATGAACCCCCTCAGGAGCAGATGACATGAACCCCGTGAACCGCACGGCAACCCGCGTCCTGCCAGCCCTGCTGCTGGCCACGTTCGCGGCGCTGCTGGCCACTGCGCCGAAGGTGCGAGCCGACGAAGTGTCGGTCGCGGTGGCGGCCAACTTTGCCGGCCCGCTGGCGAAGATCGGCGAAGGCTTCACCAGTGCCACCGGCCACACGCTGAAGGTCTCGGCCGGCTCCACCGGCAAGTTCTATTCGCAAATCAACGCCGGTGCGCCCTTCGAAATCCTGATCGCGGCCGACGACGAAACGCCGAAGCGGCTGATTGCCGAAGGCCTGGCGGTGAAGGGCAGCAACTTCACCTATGCCATCGGCAGGCTGGTGCTGTGGAGCGCGCAGCCCGGCTATGTGGATGACCAGGGCGCGGTGCTCGCGGCGGGCAAGTTCATGCACCTGGCCATCGCCAACCCGAAGCTCGCGCCTTACGGCCAGGCCGCCATGGAGGTGCTGAAGGCGCGCGGCCCGGCCGACGCGATTGCACCCAAGCTCGTCACCGCCGAAAGCATCGCGCAGGCCTACCAGTTCGTCGCCACCGGCAATGCCGAACTCGGCTTCGTCGCGCTGTCGCAGGTGCCCCCCCCAGGCAAGCCGGCGGCGGGATCGTACTGGCTGGTGCCCGCCTCGCTCTACGGCGAGATCCGCCAGAACGCCGTACTGCTCAAGACCGGCGAGAAGAACCCCGCCGCTGCGGCCTTGCTGGCGTACCTGAAGAGCGCGCCAGCGAAGGCTGTGATTCAGGCCTACGGCTACGGCCACTGACTCGTCCCATGTCTGCCGCCGAACTCACCGCCATCCGCCTGACCGCCGAACTGGCGGCGCTGACCACCGTTTTGCTGCTGATCATCGGCACACCGATTGCCTGGTGGCTGGCGCGCACCCGGTCGCGCCTGAAGCCGTTGTGGTTGGCGGTGGTGGCGATGCCCATCGTGCTGCCGTCCTCGGTGCTGGGCTTCTACCTGCTGCTGCTGATGGGCCCGTTCGGGCCGGTGGGGCGGTTCACCGAATCAGTGGGTCTTGGGCGATTGCCGTTCACCTTCGGCGGCCTGGTCGTGGCCTCGGTGCTCTACACCATGCCCTTCGTCATCCAGCCCTTGCAGCAAGCCTTCGAGGCCGTCCCAGAGCGCATGCTGGAGGCGGCGGCCACACTGCGTGCATCGCCCTGGGACCGCTTCTTCAGCGTCGCGCTGCCGCTGGCGCGGCCCGGCTTCGTGACCGCCAGCGTGCTGGGCTTCGCGCACACCGTGGGCGAGTTCGGCGTGGTGCTGATGATCGGCGGCAACATCCCCGGCCAGACGCGCGTGCTGTCGGTGGCGATCTATGAACATGTCGAGGCCGGCGAATTCGGTGCCGCGCACCGTTTGTCGGCCGGCATGGTGGCGTTCGCGCTGATCGTGCTGGTGACGTTGTACGTGGTCAACCGGGCGCCGCGCGAGGACACGGCCGACACGGCGGGCGCGCGATGATCGAAGCCACCCTGCGCCTGCAGCGGCCCGGCTTCACGCTCGACGTGGTGCTGGCCTTCCCGGCCCTCGGTGTGACGGCGTTGGTCGGCCCTTCGGGTTGCGGCAAGACCACGGTGCTGCGTGCGCTGGCCGGGCTGGAGCGGGCCTCGGGCCGAGTGGCCGTGGGCGGCGACATCTGGCAAGACGATGCCACCAGGCGCTTCGCACCCACCCATCAGCGGCCCCTCGGCTACGTGATCCAGGAAGCCGCGCTGTTCCCGCACCTTGACGTGCGCGGCAACCTGGACTACGGGCGCAAGCGCAGCGCGCTGGAGTCGAACCGCATCGCGCTCGATGACGTGATCGAACTGCTCGGCATCGGCCACTTGCAGGCGCGGCGCACGGCCACGTTGTCAGGCGGCGAGCGCCAGCGCGTGGCGATCGCACGCGCGCTCGCCACCGGCCCACGCCTGCTGCTGATGGACGAACCGCTGGCCGCGCTCGACGCCGAACGCAAGGCCGAGATCCTGCCGTATCTGGAACGGCTGCACCGTGAGCTGGCGTTGCCGGTGGTCTACGTGACGCATGCGATGGACGAGGTGGCACGCCTTGCCGACCACCTGGTGCTGATGCGCGACGGTCGCATCGAAGCCGCCGGGCCGCTGGTCGAACTGATGACCCGCACCGACCTGCGCCTGAGCCGGCAAGACGACGCCGGCGTGGTGCTCGAAGCGCAGGTGGTCGAGCACGACTTGCCCCACGGCATGACGCGGGTCGGCTTCAACGGCACGCGCCTGTGGGTCGGCGAGGCTGCGGCACCGCCCGGCGCACGCGTGCGGGCCCACGTGCTGGCGCGTGATGTGAGCGTGACGCGCCAGCGGCCCCGCGAGACCAGCATCCTGAACGTACTGCCGGTGGTTCTGGAAAGCATTCAACGCGATCACGCCACGGCACTGCTGCAATTGCGCGTGGATAGTGGCGAAGGCGCGCAGCCGTGGACGCTGCTCGCGCGCATCACCAGCAGGAGCGTCGACGCGCTCGAACTGAAGCCTGGTGACGCCCTGCACGCGCAGATCAAGGGCGTGGCGTTGATGTAGGGCATGTCGGGCGAAAGCGAACCGAGTGTGGCACCCCAGAAGTACAAACCCCTCCGGCCTTGCGGGCGGAGGGGCGGGTGGCTTTCGCCACCATTCGGAGCTCCAGAGGATTGAGGTCCGGGGCTCCTTCGACGCAGGGACTGCGCCGGTTGGGATGCCTGCGTGCAGGCCTTTCAAACTTAGGCCACACCCGAGTCGGGATCAAGCGGAAAAACTCATCGTGTGCCCTCTTGTCACGCGGCCGGTTTCATGATTGCATCAAGCAAACCCTGCACGCGCAGTTCCACCGCAGCGTCCATCCTGATGGGCCTGCCCCACTCGCGCGCCGTCTCGCCGGGCCACTTGTTGGTGGCGTCCAGACCCATCTTGCCGCCCAGGCCGCTGACCGGCGAAGCGAAGTCGAGGTAGTCGATCGGTGTGTTCTCGGCCAGCAAGGTGTCGCGCACCGGGTCCATGCGGGTGGTGATGGCCCAGATCACTTCTTTCCAGTCGCGAATGTTCACGTCGTCATCGGTCACGACGATGAACTTGGTGTACATGAACTGGCGCAGAAAGCTCCAGATTCCGAACATCAGCCGCTTGGCGTGGCCGGGGTAGCTCTTGCGGATGCTGACGATCGCCATCCGGTAGCTGCAGCCCTCGGGCGGCAGATAGAAGTCGACGATTTCGGGAAACTGCTTCTGCAGGATCGGCACGAACACTTCGTTCAGCGCCACGCCCAGAATCGCCGGTTCGTCGGGCGGCTTGCCGGTGTAGGTGGAGTGGTAGATGGGGTCGTGCCGATGCGTCAGGCGATTGACCTCGAACACCGGGAACCAGTCTTGCTCGTTGTAGTAGCCGGTGTGGTCGCCAAACGGGCCCTCAAGCGCATGCAGGTGGCCATTGATTTCCTTGACCTGCACACCGTGTGCGCTGACGCCGACGAAGCCTTTGGCGGCCACCGGTATGTGGCCTTCGAGCACGATCTCGGCGCTGGCCGGCACCTGCAGCATTACACCAGCGTCGCCGACCGCCGAATCGGTGACCTCGGTACGGCTGCCGCGCAGCAGGCCGGCGAACTGGTATTCCGAAAGCGTGTCGGGCACCGGCGTGACGGCACCCAGGATGGTGGCAGGGTCGGCGCCCAGCGCCACCGCCATCGGGAACGGTTGGCCGGGCTTGGCCAGTGCGAAATCGCGGAAGTCGAGCGCACCGCCGCGGTGGGCCAGCCAGCGCATGATCACCTGGTTCTTCGCGATCACCTGTTGGCGGTAGATGCCCAGGTTCTGCCGCTGGCGCGCGTTCGCCCCGCCTTGCGGGCCGCGCGTGATCACCAGGCCCCAGGTGATCAGCGGGCCGGCGTCTTCGGGCCAGCAGGTTTGCACCGGCAGCAGCCCGAGGTCGACGTCCGTGCCCACCAGAACCACCTCTTGACAGGCCGCGCGGCGCACGTTCGCGGGCTTCATGTTCCACAGCGACTTCGCCATATGCAACAGCTTGCCGGCGTCTTTCAGGCCTTTCGGCGGCTCGGGCTCCTTCAGGCTGGCGAGCAGGCGGCCGACGTCGCGAAGCTCGCTCACCTCGCTGGCGCCCATGCCCAGCGCAACCCGTTTCGGTGTGCCGAACAGGTTCGTGAGGGCAGAAACTTTGTAACCGGCAGGCCGCTGAAACCAGAGTGCTGGCCCGGAAGCTCGCAACACGAAGTCACTGATCGCTGTCATCTCAAGCCGCGCAGACACTGGCTCTGCGACGCGTCGAAGCTCTCCGGCCCGTTCGAGCCCCGCCATAAAGTCACGCAGGTCGCGATATTTCATACGTTTTTCTTATCAAAATAGACTTTGATAGTCTTGACTGGTTATGAAGAGCCTTGTTAGATTCCGCCCTTCTTGTGACTCGACAGGGATAACCCGTGCAGCGCTCTCCATGAAACAGAGAGGTTTGCGCGCCTGCCGATTGCCATGCCGACGTTTCCCGCTACCTTTTGGTGTCGGTGGACAGCGGCCAACAATTATCGCCGTCGCCTCATTCGTGCAATGCCCCTTGCGGGGGTCGAGTACCCATGAGGAACACGGCGAGCGAACAGGAGTGACATGAATACGCTCAGCCAATTGATACCCATGGCGCGCAAGGCGATGGTTCGGCCCAGCGCTGCCATGCGTTCGGTGCGCAGCGCCGGCCTGCAGTCCGCCACGGTGTTCCTGCGCGACGTGGGCCAGGGCTTGCTCGAAGTCAGCCACAACACGCTGGCCTTGCTCGGCCTGGTGCTCGCTGCGGTGCTGCTGTTTGCGATGGGGCATTCCAACCTGCGACACGAAGTCGAGGTGCAGGCCCTGAGCTGGTTGCAGGCCCGCCAGGACGCCCGCGAAGAACCCGTGCAGCCGACGCTGGCCGCCGAACTCAGCGAGCCCGACGCGATTGCACGCGCCACCGCCTCTGACCCGAACGAACTCAGCCGCCAGCAGGCCGCCGTGGCGCAGTGGCTGGCCCGGCGCTACCAGGTCGCACCGGAACCCGTCAGCCGCCTGGTTCAGGAAGCATGGCAAGTGGGCGCCATGGCCGGGCTGGACCCGACGCTGATCCTGGCGATCATGGCCATCGAATCGCGCTTCAACCCATTTGCGCAGAGCGCGGTCGGCGCGCAGGGCCTGATGCAAGTGATGACCAAGGTCCACAACGACAAATACGAAGCTTTCGGCGGCAACCATGCCGCCTTCGACCCGGTGACAAACCTGCGTGTGGGCGTTCAGGTGCTGAAGGAATGCATTGCCCGTGCCGGCAGCCTGGAAGCCGGGCTGCGCCTCTATGTGGGCGCCGGCAACCTCGCCGAAGACGGCGGCTATGCCGGCAAGGTGCTGAGCGAGCAGAACTCGTTGCGCCTCGTGGCGGACGGCAAGAAGGTGTCGATGCGGGCGGCCGTGTCGGCGGGTGGCCCGTCGCCGGTCAAGGCGCTGGACGGCGGCAAACCCGACGCTGCCATGGTGACGCCGGCTTCGGCCGATGCGCCACACGCACCCGAACAGATCGCAATGCTGCACTGATCCACCGGAGCGCTCCGCTACACTCGCTCTTCTGCGCAACTGGCGATGCGGCCCTTCCATTTCAATGGGTTCGGGGCCTGAGGTGGGTTACCACCGGGAAGCGCGGTCGGCATTCGCACAAGTGAGCGCCGTTCAGCCGTTCGCCTGGGCAGCCTTGTGGTCGTGATGTCTGGCGGTGCGCACCCTGCACCCGCGTGCCGGCGCCTCCACCACCGGGGCTTCACTTGAAGAGGACTGCCGACCATGTTTGACCGCACCCAATCGACCATCGCCAACGTCGACCCCGAACTCTGGTCCGTGATCCGGCGCGAGAACCAGCGCCAGGAAGAGCACATCGAGCTGATCGCCTCCGAGAACTACACCTCGCCGGCTGTGATGGCCGCGCAAGGCAGCCAGCTCACCAACAAGTACGCTGAGGGCTACCCCGGCAAACGCTATTACGGCGGCTGCGAGTTCGTCGACATCGCCGAGCAACTCGCGATCGACCGTGTGAAGCAGCTGTTCGGTGCCGAGTACGCGAACGTGCAGGCCAACTCGGGCTCGCAGGCCAACCAGGCCGTGTTCTTCGGCCTGCTGCAGCCCGGCGACACCATCATGGGCATGAGCCTGGCCGAAGGCGGCCACCTGACGCACGGCATGCCTCTGAACATGAGCGGCAAGTGGTTCAAGGTGGTCAGCTATGGCTTGACCGCCGCCGAAGCAATCGACTACGACGCGATGGAGCGCCTGGCCCACGAGCACAAGCCGAAACTGATCATCGCCGGGGCCTCGGCCTACAGCCTGCGCATCGACTTTGCGCGTTTCGCCAGGGTGGCGAAAGCCATCGGCGCGATTTTCATGGTCGACATGGCGCACTACGCCGGCCTGATCGCGGCCGGCATCTACCCGAACCCGGTGCCACACGCCGACGTCGTGACCTCCACCACCCACAAGAGCCTGCGCGGCCCGCGCGGCGGCATCGTGTTGATGAATGACGAAGCCATCGCCAAGAAGATCAACAGCGCGATCTTCCCCGGCATCCAGGGTGGCCCGCTGATGCATGTGATTGCCGCCAAGGCCGTGGCATTCCAGGAGGCGCTGCAGCCGGGCTTCAAGGTCTACCAGCAGCAGGTTGCGAAGAATGCCATCGTGCTCGCCGAAACCCTGATCGAGCGCGGCTTGCGCATCGTCAGTGGCCGCACCGAATCGCACGTGATGCTGGTCGACCTGCGGTCGAAGAACCTGACCGGCAAGGAAGCCGAGAACCTGCTGGGCGCCGCCCACATGACCTGCAACAAGAACGGCATTCCGAACGACCCGCAGAAGCCGATGGTGACGAGCGGCATCCGCCTGGGCACCCCGGCTATGACGACGCGTGGCTTCACGGAAGCGCAGGCGCGCCAGACCGCCCACCTGATCGCCGACGTGCTCGACAAGCCAAACGACGCGGCCAACAGCGCAGCGGTGCGGGCCAAGGTGGCGGCACTGACGGCCGAGTTCCCGGTCTATCGTTGAGTCGGGAAATTCAATATTTCACCGCAGACGGGCGGAGTTTGCGGAGTTGCGCAGAGTTTCAAGGAATCCTGATTTGACTCTGCGAAAACTCCGTTAACGCCGTCACTCTGAGGTGAATGAATTCGATTGCCCACCATGCGCTGCCCCTTCTGCTCGCACCAAGAAACCCAGGTCGTTGAGACCCGTGATTCGGACGAGGGCGATGTGGTGCGCCGGCGCCGCCGCTGCCACGGCTGCGAGAAACGCTTCACGACCTACGAGCGCACCGAGATCGCGCTGCCCGCAGTGGTGAAGCGGGACGGCACGCGCGCCGAAATGGACCCGGCGAAGATCCGCGCCTCCATGACCCTCGCGCTGCGCAAGCGCCCGGTGAGCGTCGAACAGATCGACGCTGCGATGGAACGCATCCAGGACAAGCTGCTAACCAGCGGCGCCCGCGAAGTGCCTTCCACCAAGCTGGGCGAACTGGTGATGCGCGAGTTGAAGCGCATCGACAAGGTCGCCTACGTGCGCTTCGCCTCGGTCTACCGCAGCTTCGAGGACGTGGACGAGTTCCGGCAGCTGATTCGCGACATCTGAGCCCGCGCGAACGTCGCCGGAAGGCGGCGTTCGGCCGGCGAAGTACTGGCCGCGATACCAGCGGCCAGGTTGAGGCAAGACTTGTGTCAGTGCCTTCGCACTGACAACCTGCCGAGCAGCCGAATCGCATGCCAGCGATTCGGCCTGAGCCCGCCATTTCACCCCCCTCACCCGGATGGGGGTGCGGGATGGGGGAACCCACCGGGGTGCGGCCCGGTTCACCCCTCAAGGGGTCGCAAAACCCGGCCCGGTTTTCTAAAGTCTGTGCATCGGTTCACCCCCGGAGCACAGATGAAAACGACCCACCGCTCAGCGTCGCACCAAACCCGCCAGGCCCATCGCCAGCGCGGCATCACGCTGATCGAGGCCTGCGTCGTCATCGCGATCACTGCCGTGCTGGGCGGGGCGGCCGCCCCGAGTCTGCGCGGCCTGATCGACACCCGGCGCATCGACCGCGCGGCCACCACGCTGGCCACCGACATGCAGTTCGTGCGCACCGAGGCTGTCGCCCGCAACCAGCCGCTGCGCCTGAGCTGGCATTCAATGACCGACGGCAGTTGCTACGTGATCCACACCGGCAACGCAGCCCAGTGCACATGCAACCCCAGCGGGCCGGCCACCTGCACCGGCGGCGCGCGGGAATTGCGCACCGTCTTGCTGCCGTCCGCCGACCGGGTGCGCCTGCAGACGAACGTGAGCTCGATGCTGGTCGACCCCCTGCACGGCACGGTCTCGCCAACCGGCACGCTGCGCCTGATCGGCGACGACACGCGCTCGGTCAACCATGTCGTGAACATCATGGGCC
>CANJKD010000055.1 GCA_947474415.1 Burkholderiales bacterium
ATCTACCCGGTCGACCGTTTGCGCAATGTCGCGCCTGAACGGCTCAAACGCTACTGCCTGCGCGGCGAAGGCGAGTCCGAGGGTCAGGTGCAGATGCAGCCCGCGCTGCGCAAGCATGTGCGCTTCGGCCAGCTCAATCTGTGCGAGCCGGTCGACGGCCTGGGCCCTTTCGACGTCATCTTCCTGCGCAATGTGCTGATCTATTTCGACGCCAAGACCAAGCAAGAAGTGGTCGACCGCGTGCTCACGCAGCTGCGCCCGGGCGGCCTGTTCTTCATCGGCATCGCCGAGGGTCGGGTGCCCTGCAACACGCCGATCCAGGTGCTGGCACCGGGTGCCTTCCGCAAGGTCGCCGGGTGAACGCGTTCGCGTCTGGTGTTGCGGTCACGCCGGGCCCTGCGGGCGCGGCCGCCGTGCGGGTCTTGCACCCCGGCGATGTCGCGCTGGCCGAGCGCGGCGAGCGCCTCGAGACGCTGCTCGGTTCGTGCGTGGCGATCGTCCTCACCGATCCGCGGCGCACGCTGGGCGCGATGTGCCACATCGTGCACAGCAAGCCGCCCACCTCGGCGGCCAAGGCCAGCACGGCCTACGCCGATGCGGCGCTCGACCGCATGTACGCACTGCTGCGTGGGCGCGGCATCGAGCCCACGCTGTGCGATGCCTACGTCTACGGCGGCGGCAACATGTTCCCGGCGCTGTTCGCCGAAGGGCATGTCGGGGACGACAACGCGCAGTGGGCCCTCGAAGCGCTGGCGCACGACGGTGTGCCGGTGCTGTTTCACGATCTCGGCGGCAACGCCTACCGCCGACTGAGCTGGGCCGTCGGGCCCGACATGCCGCAGGTGACTGCGGTCGCGGTCTGAGCGCTTGCAAAGGAGCCATCATGGCCATCAAGGTGTATGTGGTTGACGACTCGGCCGTGGTGCGGCAAACGCTGATGCACCTGCTGCA
The DNA here is from genome assembly GCA_947474415.1 of Burkholderiales bacterium. Lineage (GTDB taxonomy): Bacteria > Pseudomonadota > Gammaproteobacteria > Burkholderiales > Burkholderiaceae_C > LMDS01. The sequence continues at coordinate 952 of CANJKD010000055.1, forward strand.
GGGCGACCCCGAGATCGAGCTGATGGGCAGTGCGCCCAACCCGCTGATCGCCGGCCCGGTGATCCGCAAGACCCGGCCCGATGTGCTGCTGCTCGACATCGAGATGCCGGGCATGGACGGGCTGACCTTCCTGCGCCAGATCATGGCCGAGGTGCCGATCCCCACCGTGATCTGCTCGACCCTGACCGAGAAAGGCAGCACGATGGCGCTCGACGCGCTGGCAGCCGGCGCCGTGGCGGTGGTGGCCAAGCCGAGGCTGGGGCTCAAGCAGTTCCTCGAGGACTCGCGGCGCGAACTGCTGCAGACGCTGAAGACCGCGGCACGATCGCGGCCGCGCGCTGCGTCGGCGCCTGCGGCGAGCGCGCGCGCCGTGGCACCGGCGCGTGCGCCCGCCGCAGGCCTGCATGCGCTGTCGATGAACAAGCCGGTGGTGCTGGGCAGTTCCACCGGCGGCACGCAGGCCATTGAATCGGTGCTGCTGGCGCTGCCCGGCGACAGCCCGGGCATTGCCATCGTGCAGCACATGCCCGAAAAATTCACCGCCATGTACGCGCAGCGGCTCGACGGTGTCTGCGCCATGAATGTGCGCGAAGCGCGCGACGGCGACCGGCTGGAGCGCGGTGTGGTGTTGATCGCGCCGGGCGGGCGCCACATGCAGTTGCGCAAGGCCGGTGGCCAGTACTTCGCGGTGGTGGTTGATGGCCCGCCGGTGAACCGCCACAAGCCTTCGGTCGATGTGCTGTTCCGCTCGGCTGCCGAATGCGCTGGCCGCGATGCGTTGGCCATCATCCTGACCGGCATGGGCGACGACGGCGCCCGCGGCATGAAAGCGCTGCACGACCGCGGTGCGCGCACGATCGCGCAGAACGAGGAAACCTGCGTCGTCTTCGGCATGCCGAGGGAAGCGATCGCGCTTGGTGGCATCGACGAAGTGATGCCGATCCAGCACGTGGCCCGCGCCATCTCGGCGTTCGACGCGCGGGGGTGACCGGGGGCGCAGGCCGCCCGGGTGTTGGCCTTCGCTTTGGCGGGAACGCTGCGACGGGGTGCGGTGTTCCGCTCCTGCCCAGGGCTCTGCCCTGGGCAGGAGCGGAGCCGTTCACCTGACGGCCTCGGCTCGCACAAGACCCAGCAGGGAGACAAAGGCTCCAATCAGTTCGGCGCAGCCCACTCCTCGGGCGCGAGAAAGCTCTTGTTCAGCAGCGCCACCAGCCGGTGCATGCGCCACGCGCCGTCGATGAACAGGTAGTCGGGCGCCAGGCCTTCGTCGTCGAAGCCGATGCGCTTCAGCACCTCGGCGCTGCGCCAGTTTTCGGGCCGGAAAGCGGCCTGGATGCGGTGCAGGTTCACCCGGGGAGAGAACATCTCGACGATCGCGCTGCGCAAGGCTTCGGTCATCAGCGCCTGGCCTTCGAGCGCCTGGTCGAGCGCGTAGCCGAGGTTGCAACTCTGGAACGGGCCGCGCACGATGTTCGAGAAATTGACCGTGCCGACCACCCGACTCGTGTCACCGATGGGCTGCAGCAGGTAGCGGTAGCCGGTGCCGGCCCGGAACGCGGCGGCGGCGTCACGCAGGCGCCGTGCCTGCACGGCTTCGGTGTAGAAATCGGCTGTCGTGGGTGGGTCCCAGGGGGCGAGGTGGGCGCGGTTGCGATCATGGAAATCGGTCAACGCCGCAGCCAGTGGCTCGTCGGCCGCCACTAGCCGCAGCCGCGCCGTCAGCAGCAGCGGGGCGGCGCTGATGGCGGTGGCTGCGCTGGTGGAGGATGACGGCGTGCTGTCCATCGGGGATGTCAATGCGGCGCTTCGGCGCTTGTCATCGCTGCAGTCGATTCAAGCTGGCGTGCCAGCGCGGGTGCTTGCGGCCCGAACGCATAGGCGTCCATGCCCAGACTGCCCAGCGTCACGCTGTCGTGCAGCCGCAGCGGCGCGTGGGCGCGGCCGCCCGCACCAGCGGCCACGTACCAGGGCAGCAGGTGTTCATCGGTCGGGTGCATGTCGATGCCGTGCGGGGCCTGCTTGCGGTAGTCGAACAGCGCGTCCCAGTCGAGGGCGGCACTGCGCGCGCGCAGCCACTTGCGGAAGGCCGCGCTCTCGGGTATTTCGGGCTGGTTGGGCAGATTCGGGTCAGCGCGCAACCCGCCGGCCAGCGCGCGCCGCAGGTTGTGCGTGATGCTGCCGGTGCCCAGCACCAGCACGCCGCGTGCGGCCAATGGCGCCAGCGCAGCACCGAGCGCGAACTGCTCGGCGGGGCTCTGGCTGGGCACGAAGGCGAGCGGCAACACGGGGATGTCGGCGTTCGGGTAGAGGTAGCGCAAGGCAGTCCAGATGCCGTGGTCGAGCCCGCCGTCAGAGACCGTGTGCACGCCGATCTGCGACCGCGCCAGCAGCTGCGCAACCTCCAGCGCCAGTTCAGGCGCGCCGGCTGCGTCGTAACGCAGGGTGAAGAGCTTGGGGTCGAAGCCACCGAAGTCGTAGACCGCTTCGTGGCGCTTCGCGGCGAGCAGCACCGGCGCACGGGCAGCGGTGTGGGCCGAGACTGCGAGGATGGCCTTCGGGCGGCCGAATGCGGCGTCTATTGCAGGGCCGAGCCGGCCCATGAACGCGCCAGCCGCGCCGGGTTCGAGCGCGATCATCGGTGAGCCGTGAGAGACGAAGACGGGCGACAGGGCAGAGGTGTTCATCGTTTCATTAAAGCACCGCAACGGCAGCACGGTATTCGAGCCGCTTGCACACAGCATTCGCGGCAAAGCCCCGGCGCCGGCCGCTGGCCGCCCAAGTCGTGTAAGGTCCGCGCATGACCGATCCCCTGAGCAAGCCCATGCCCCCGGGTCCGGGGGCGTTGCCCGGCAGGCCCCCGGTTCCGGGGGCGTTGCCCGGCAGGCCCCCGGTTCCGGGAATGCCACCCGTCACCCCCCCGATTCCTGCGTTGTCAACGGCCACCGGCGCTTCGGTCTGGGCGCTTGCCTGGCGCCAGCTGTCGCGCGACTTCCGCGCCGGTGAACTGCGCCTGCTGGTGGTGGCCGTGATGCTCGCGGTGGCGGCGCTCGCGGCGGTCGGCTTCTTCGCCGACCGCATCAACGGCGGCCTCGCGCGCGATGCCCGGCAGATGCTCGGCGGCGACGCGATCATCTCCAGCGACCAGCCCGCGCCCGGCACTTTCGAAGCCAAGGCGCGCGCGCTCGGCCTCGTCACCGCGAGCACAGCCGCGTTTCCGAGCATGGGGCGCGCCACCGAAGCGCAGGGTGGTGCCTCGCGGCTCGTCAGCGTGAAGGCGGTGAGCGATGGCTACCCGCTGCGCGGCCGGGTCACCGTGGGTGGTGCGCCGGGCGCGCCCGATGCGCCGCGCGCCGGCGGGCCGGAGCGCGGTACGGTGTGGGTCGACCCGGCGCTGCTCGCCGCGCTGGTGCTGAAGCTGGGCGACACGCTGCTGCTCGGCGACGCCAGCTTCGCGATCGCGCAGACCATCGTCATCGAACCCGACCGCGGCACCGGCTTTGCGAGCTTCGCGCCGCGTGTGATGCTGAACCAGGCCGACCTGCCCGCCACCGGCCTGGTCCAGCCTGCAAGCCGCGTGACCTACCGGCTCGCCGTGGCCGCGACGGACGCAGGCGCAGGCGCGGGCGAGCAGCCGGTGCGCGACTTCATCGGCTGGGCCGAGGCGCAGGTCAAGCGCACCGAGTTGCGCGGCCTGCGCATCGAGTCGCTCGCCACCGGCCGGCCCGAGATGCGCCAGACGCTGGACCGGGCCGCCAAGTTCCTCAACCTCGTCGCGCTGTTGTCAGCCCTGCTCGCAGCCGTGGCGGTGGGCATTGCCTCGCGCGACTTCGCAAGCCGCCACCTCGACGACTGCGCGATGCTGCGCGTGCTCGGCCTGCCGCAGCGCACGATTGCGGCGCAGTACGGCATCGAGTTCTGCGCCATCGGCCTGATCGCCAGCGCGGCCGGCGTGCTGCTCGGCTTCGCGGTGCATTACGTGTTCGTGCTGCTGCTGGCCGGCATCGTCGAGTCGGCCTTGCCCGTGCCTACGCTGTGGCCGGCGCTGTTCGGCCTCGGCGTGGGCTTCACGCTGCTGGTCGGCTTCGGCCTGCCGCCGGTGCTGCAGCTTTCGCAAGTGCCACCGCTGCGCGTGATCCGGCGCGACATGGGCGCGCTGAAGCCGGCGTCCATCGCCGTGCTCGCGGCCGGCGCGCTGGGCTTCGCGGCGCTGTTGCTGGCGGTGTCGAGCGACATCAAGCTCGGCCTCATCGCGGTCGGTGGTTTTGCGGCGGCCATTGCTGTGTTCGCGCTGCTCGCGTGGCTTGCGGTGATGGCGCTCAAGCGCGCCGTGCCCGAGATCGGCACGCCGCGCTGGTGGACTCTGGGGGCCAGCGCGCCGCGCTGGCTGGTGCTGGCCACGCGCCAGATCGCGGCACGGCCGGCCTTTGCGGTGCTGCAGGTGTCGGCGCTGAGCGTCGGCCTGCTGGCGCTGGTGCTGCTCGTGCTGCTGCGCACCGACCTGATCGACAGTTGGCGTCAGGCCACGCCGAAAGACGCCCCGAACCGCTTTGTCATCAACGTGCAGCCCGAGCAGGGCGACGCGTTTCGCGAACGCCTGAAGCTGGCCGGCGTGGCGCGCTACGACTGGTTCCCGATGATCCGCGGCCGGCTCGTCGCCATCAATGGCCGCACCACCAAGCCCGACGACTACCCGGACGAGCGTGCCCGCCGCCTGCTCGACCGCGAGTTCAACCTCAGCCACGACGCCGACCTGCCGCCGTACAACCTGCTCAGCGCCGGCCGCTGGGTGCGCGACGAGCCGAACGCGGTGAGCGTGGAAGAAGGCCTGGCGCAAACACTCGGCCTGAAGCTCGGCGACGCCTTGCGCTTCGACGTCGGCGGCACGGTCGCGGAGGGCCGCATCACCAGCCTGCGCAAGGTCGACTGGAGCTCGATGCGTGTCAACTTCTTCGTGATGTTCCCGGTGGCCGCGATGCCCGACGTGCCGTTGAGCTACATCGCGGCCTACCGCGCGCCGGAAGGGCCGAAGGGCGGGGCGGCGTTCGACAACGCGCTGGCGCGCGATTTTCCGAACATCACCAACATCGACGTGTCGGCGTCCATCGCGCAGATTCAGCGCGTGCTCGACCAGGTGGTGCGTGCGGTCGAGTTCCTGTTCGGCTTCACGCTCGCGGCCGGGCTGGTGGTGCTGTTCGCGGCCATCACCGCCACGCGCGAGGCGCGCTCGCGCGAATTCGCGGTGATGCGTGCGCTCGGTGCCAGCGGCAAGCTGCTGGCGCAGGTGCAGCGTGCCGAATTGCTGGGCGTGGGCGCGCTGGCCGGCGTGCTGGCCTCGCTGGCGGCCATGGCGGTGGGCTGGGCGCTGGCGCGCTATGTGTTTGAATTCAGCTGGAACGCGTCACCCTGGGTGCCGCTGGCCGGTGGTGCGGCCGGTGCCTTGCTGGCGCTGGCGGCGGGCTGGTGGGGCTTGCGCGAGGTGCTGCGGCGGCCCGTGGTGCAGACCTTGCGGCAAGCCGCCGACGTGTGAAATTGCTGCCCTCGTCCGGCGGGTACGCCGGACGAGGGCCCAGGGCGGCCCGGCGCTCGGACGGCCAAGCCCGGCAACCCAAACAATCACCAGGAGACCTGACGATGGCGGCGTACTTGATCGGCGATGTGGAGGTGCTCGACGCGGCAGGTTACGAGGTCTACCGGCAGCAGGTGCCCGCCACCGTTGCGGCCTACGGCGGGCGCTACCTGGTGCGCGGTGGCGGCATCGAGCAGCTCGAAGGAAGCTGGGCGCCGTCGCGCTGTGTGGTGCTCGAATTTCCGAGCATGGCGCAGCTCAAGACCTGGTGGAATTCGCCGGAATACGTGCCGCTGCGCGCGCTGCGCGAGCGCACCACGCGCTCGAACATCATCGTCACCGAAGGGGTGGCGGCCCCTTCTTAATCGAATCGCAATCCTGGGCCTGAATGCAAAAGACCACGGCGAGCCGTGGCCTTCGGTTGCCACGCAGGCGTGGCATCAACTGCGCACTGCGTTTCAGGCGTACTGGGCGTGCAGCGCATCCGGTGCGAGCCGGAACGCGCTGACCACGCTGGCCAGCGTCACCGCCTGGCCCTTCAACGATTCCGCTGCGGCGGCTGACTCTTCGACCAGCGCCGAATTCTGCTGCGTCATCTGGTCGAGCTGGCTGACCGCGACGTTGATCTGGCCGATGCCGTCTGACTGTTCCGACGCCGCTGCCGTGATCTCGCCGATGATGTCGGACACGCGCTGCACGCTCGCGACGATCTCGCTCATCGTGGTGCCGGCGTCGGCCACCAGCTTCGAGCCCGACTCCACCCGCTCGACGCTGGCGCCGATCAAGGTCTTGATTTCCTTTGCGGCCTCGGCGCTGCGCTGCGCCAGGCTGCGCACTTCGCTCGCCACCACCGCGAAACCGCGGCCCTGTTCACCGGCGCGCGCCGCTTCCACTGCCGCGTTCAACGCCAGGATGTTGGTCTGGAACGCGATGCCGTCGATCGTGCCGATGATGTCGGATATCTTCTTCGACGAGTTGTTGATCTCGACCATCGTCGAGACCACCTGCGCCACCACCGAACCGCCGCGCGCCGCCACTGCGCCGGCCGTGGCCGCGAGCTGGTTCGCCTGGCGTGCCGAGTCGGCCGACTGCTTCACCGTGCCCGTCAACTGCTCCATCGACGAGGCGGTCTGCTGCAGGCTGGAGGCGGTCTGCTCGGTGCGGCTGCTCAGGTCTTGGTTGCCGGTTGCGATTTCGCTGCTGGCGACCTGAATGCTCGCAGCCGCACCCTGTACGTGCGCCATCGCGGTGCCGATGCGTTCGATGCTGCGCTTCAGCGCCAGACCGCCGCTGGACTTGACGACTTGCCGGCTCAGGTCGAGCGAGATCTCGCCTTCTGCATCGACCACATTCACCAGGCGCGTCAGTTCCTCACCCTGCAAGGCCAGTTCGCCCATCTTCACCGCCACGTAGATTTCGAGTGAGGTCTGGACGACCACGTAACCCGCATGCATCACGATTTTCAGGAAGTTCGGTGCCGGCGTGCAATACACGCCCATGCCGGCGGCCTGCAGGCGGTCGAACAGCACGTGGTGCACGGCGAAGAACGCCGCGCCCGCCAGAATTGGCCGCCAGTCGCGGTACACCAGCAGCAGCGCCAGCGTCACGAACACGCCGAAGTGGAACTCCAGCGTGCCGCGGCCGAGGTGAATGTGCAGGGCCACCGACGAGGCCAGACACATGGTCAGCACATAGCGCGAGGTGGCGCTGCCGCGCGCCCCCCAGTACACCGCTGACGCCAGGGCCAGCAGGCCGCCCGACACCAGCACGGCCAGGCCGAGCGAGCCGTAGAAGTTGCCGATCGCGACGGCGGCAAGCACCGAGGCGGCCAGTGCCAGCATCATCACGGTGTCGCCGATGGCGGCTGCGGAAGGTTCTGCGCCGGGCGCAGTGTGGGTTGTGGTGGTCATGTCGGTGGTCTCAGTGAACGCTGTTGATCAGGCCCAGGCCATCGCTGGCCATGAGGCCTTCGATGTCCATCAGGATCAACATGCGTTGTTCTTCGCCGTTCTTCACGCAGCCGATGCCGGTGATGAAGCTGGTGTCCACGGCCGAGCTCATTTCTGGCGCGGGCTTGATGGTGTTCTTGTCGAGTGCCAGCACGTCCGAGACCGAATCGACGACAGCGCCGACCACGCGGCCCTTGACGTTGAGCACGATCACGACCGTGAAGTCGTTGTATTCGGCGCTGTCGCAGGCCAGCTTCAGGCGCAGGTCGACGATGGGCACGATCACGCCGCGCAGGTTCACCACGCCCTTGATGAAGGCGGGCGAATTGGCGATGCGGGTGGGCACTACGTAGGAGCGGATCTCCTGGACCTTCAGGATGTCGATGCCGTACTCCTCGGCGCCGAGGCGGAAGGTCAGGAACTCACCGCCTGTTGCCGTCGATTGCGCCGTGGCGTGGCGTGCGGCCTCGTGCTGGTCAACG
>CANJKD010000056.1 GCA_947474415.1 Burkholderiales bacterium
CTCGGGGTTCTCCGCGTCTCTGCGGTGCGTGAGTTGGCTTCTCCTTCGTTGGACTGAATTCAGGGTAATTGCGTATGCACAAGGAAGAACAAACTGTATACAGTTTAATTCGCGTCGCCGCGGAGCCTGGCCCCAGCCGGTCGCGACGTTCATGCCTCACAGAGCCCGCCGTGGTGAGCGCAGTTGTGAGGCTTCGCACAGGCGTGCTTCTTGCTGCTTTTGTCTGCTCTTGAAGCCCGCCGCTGCGAACCCCTGGAGACCCGCCGCATGGACGCGTACCTGCTCGACTGGCTGAACCTGCTGCTGCGCTGGGCGCACATCATCACCGGCATCGCCTGGATCGGCGCCTCGTTCTACTTCGTATCGCTCGACAACAGCCTGACGCCGCCGAAAGACCCGAAAGACGCCGAGAAGGGCGTGGGCGGCGAGCAATGGGGCGTGCACGGCGGCGGCTTCTACCACCACATGAAGTACCCGGTGTCGCCACCGAAGCTGCCCGAGCAACTGCACTGGTCGATGTGGGAGGCCTATTCCACCTGGCTGACCGGCTTCGCGCTGTTCACGGTGATGTACCTCTACAACGCCAGCACCTTCCTGATCGACAAGACGCTGTTCGACTGGTCGCCCGCTGCGGCGATTGCCACCGCACTCGGCTTCTTCGTCGCCTTCTGGCTCATCTACGACGCCCTCTGCCGCGCCTTCGGCCGCGGCAGGTACGGTGACGCCACCGTCGGCGCGCTGGTGTTCGTGTTCATCGTGATCGCCTCGTGGCTGTCGTGCCACCTGTTCGCCGGCCGTGCCGCATTCCTGCTGGTCGGCGCCATGGTCGCCACGACGATGAGCGGCAACGTGTTCTTCTGGATCATTCCCGGCCAGCGCAAGGTGGTGGCGGCCATCCAGGCCGGTCAGCCGGTGGACCCGGTGCATGGCCAGCGCGGCAAGCAGCGCAGCGTGCACAACACCTTCTTCACGCTGCCGGTGCTGTTCACGATGATGAGCAACCACTACGGCGTCACCTATGGCGCGAAGTACAACTGGGTGGTGCTGGTGGCCATCATGACGGCGGGCGCGCTGATCCGCATGTCGTTCGCGTTCCGCCACAAGGCGCTGGCTTATGGCAAGCCGGTGCCCTGGCACTTCGCGGTCCTCGGCAGCCTGGTCCTGGCCGGCGTGGTGTTCGCGCTGATGCCGCCGCCGCAGGCCACGCAGCCTGCTGCAACGGCGCCGGTCACGTTCGCCGAGGTGCAGGCCGTCGTCTCGCAGCGCTGCACGCTGTGCCATGGTGCCGCGATGCAGAGCAAGAACGTGCGCCTCGATTCGGCGGACGAGATCGTCAAGCACGCGCAGGCCCTCTACCAGCAGGCTGTCGTGCTGAAGGCCATGCCGATGAACAACGCGACCCAGATCACCGATGCCGAGCGCGCGTTGATCGGGCGGTGGTTCACGGCCGGCGCCGCGCCGAATTGACTTCACCCACTTTTCACGCCCGCACCCACCCGAGAGGAACGACATGAGCCTGCCCGGCCGCGATGGGTCACGACGAGGCCCAGTTACAGCAATCCCGAGCCGCGTTGCTGCTCAGCGAGCAGCGCTTTCGCAGCGTGTTCAATCAGCAGTTCCAGTTCATGGTCATCCTGTCGCCGCAAGGGCATGTGCTGGAGATCAGCGAACAACTGCTTCTGCACGACAACGTGGTGCCCGTTGAGCAACTGATCGAGCGCCTGTTCTGGGAGACCGTGTGGTGGGCGCATGTTCCCGAGATGCGCGCCGTTTGGCCAGAGCGCCTGCGGCAGGCCGCGCTCGCCACCGGCACGCTGCTCAGCGAAGACGCGTTCAACTCGTCCACGGGCGAGATGCGGGTGGCGTCGGCTCGAACTGGACCTGCGCGAAGCACACAAGATGCAGGCCATCGGCACGCTGGCCGGTGGCATCGCGCACGACTTCAACAACATCATCGGCGTGATTCTGGGCAACCTGGCGCTGGCGCAGCAAGACATCGACCCCGGGCACGCGGCCCATGCGCGCTTGCTGCAAGTGCGCAAGGCCAGTGGCCGGGCGCCGGGCGCGCGACCTGGTGCAGCAGATCCTCGCCTTCAGCCGTCACCAGCCCAACGAGTTGGTCACCCAGCCCTTGCGGCCGGTCGTCGAAGAAACCCGGGCCATGCCGCGCCCGACGCTGCGGGCCGGCCGGCGACGATGCGGCACCGAATGGCCACGCCCACCTCTGGGTTCGGGACCACGGTTGCGGCATGGACGCGGCCACGCTGGCGCGCATCTTCGAGCTTCTTCACGACCCGGCAGGCCGCCGAGGGCACGGGGCTGGGCTTGTCAGTGGCCACGCCGCCTCGGCCCGTGGTTCCGCGCGGCGCGGGCCAGCATGTGCTGTACGTGGATGACGACGAGATAATGGTCGTCATGGTGCAGAGCCTGCTTCAGCATTCGGGCTATCGCGTGACCACCTGCCGTGACGCGCTGACGGCCGTGGCCGCCGAGTGCGCGGACCCGGCCCGGTTCGATGTGGTCGTGACCGACTTCAACATGCCGCTCGGCTCCGGGCTCGACGTGGCACTGGCCGTGCGAGATCTGCGGCCCGGCCCGGACACCACCCGCCCGTGGCAACTCGATTGACCCTCAACAACCCCCACTGAAAGACACTTACCATGCCCACGATCCGCGTCGAGATGTTCGAGGGCCGCACGCCCGATCAGAAGCGGGCGCTGGTCGCTGCATTGACAGATGCCTGCGTCCGAACGCTCGGGTCTTCACCCGACAGTGTTCAAGTTCTGCTGTTCGACATCGCCCGCCAGAACTGGGCCGCCGGTGGCAGCTTGTGGAGTGACAAGAGCGCGCCACCGAAGCCTGACGGCGGCTGATCGAACCCGCAGCAAATCAGCACGGTTTCGACGTGGGCCCCGGTCGATGCGCGGTTGTTGACCCGCGAATCGGCCGCGAGCAGTTGGCGCCTCGGGCCTGCGGCGCTCGACAGGTCGGGCAATGGCGTGCCCGGCCGCACCGCCACGCCCAAGCATCTGCGGCGAGCGCGGCCTGAAACACGCCCGCCAGCAGCCGCGTGCCGAGCGGGCGGGCGCCGAGCAGGTGGGCGCGCAGCGCCGCCCGCCGCCGGGTCAGCAGGGCGCGCTCAAGAACGCGCCGGCCACGGCGGCGCTGACAGGTCGGGCATGGCGCCGAACTCGGGCGTCTTGGCGCCGGTGCGTGCGATCTCGCTCAGCGCCGTGGCCAGCGCCACTTCGAGCTGCCGGTCGTTGCCGGTGGCGGCATCCTGCGGTGCGTTGTCGATCTCGATCTGCGGGTCGGTGCCGTGGTTCTCGACGCCGAAGCCGACATCGCCGAACCAGAACGCGAACTCGGGTTGCGTGGTCGCGGTGCCGTCGACCAGCGTGTGGCGCGGCCAGATGCCCACCACGCCGCCCCAGGTGCGCGTGCCCACCAGCGGGCCGATGCCCATCAGCTTGAAGCTGTGCGAGAAGATGTCGCCGTCGGAGCCAGCGTGTTCGTTCGTCAGCGCCACCACCGGGCCGGCCACCGATTCATCGGGGTAGGGCGAGGGCTTGCTCCAGCGCGTCAGCGCATAGCCGATGCGTTTGCGCGCCACCTTCTCCAGCAGCAGTTGCGACACATGGCCGCCTCGGTTGTAGCGCACGTCGACGATCAGCGCCGGGTAATCGCATTCGGCGCTGAAGTAGCGGTGGAACTCGGCATAGCCGGCCGCCATCATGTCGGGCAGGTGGAAGTAGCCGACGCGCCCGCCCGACTGTTCGTGCACCCAGGTGCGGTTGTGCTCGACCCACTCGCGGTAACGCGCCGGCACTTCGTCGGCGAGCGTGTGAACGAGCACGCGGCGCGTGCTTGCGGCGCTGTCTGCATCCGTTCCCGCGCCATCGCCCGACGCCAGCGTGAGTTCGACCTTCGCGTTCGCCTGGTGCACCAGCAAGGCTTCCGGCGGCCGTTCGGCCGAGACGCGCTGGCCGTTCACCGCGACGATGCGCTCGCCCACCTTCACTTCCACGCCAACCGCGTTCAGCGGCGAATCGGCACCGGCATCCCAGGCGTCGCCGCACACCAGCCGCGTGATTTCGTAGCTTTGGTCAGCCGGCACGAAGCGCGTGTCGGCACCGAGGTAACCCAGCGCGACCGACGGTGGCCGCCGGTGGTCGCCGCCCATCTCGTAGGCGTGCGAGGTGCCGAGTTCGCCCTGCATCTCCCAGACCAGATCGGACAGCTCGCCGCGCGTGGCAACGCGCGCCACCAGCGGCTCGTAGCGCGCGTACACCGCGTTCCAATCGACCCCCGACATGTTCGCAACCCAGAACTGGTCGCGTTGCAGGCGCCACACTTCGCGCAGCATCTGTGGCCATTCGCGCCGCGGTTCGACCGAAAGGCGGATGCGGTCTAGGTCGAGCCAGCCAGTCTTGCGCGACGGCGGGCCCGGGGCCGCATCCTTTTCCGCGGCGGGCGTGGCGTTGACGCTGATGGCGCGCAGCCGCTTGCCTTCGCGCAGCACCAGCGTGGTGTGGTCGGCGGCGAGCTCGAAGCTGTCGGCCTTGTCGGCCAGCGGCTCGGTGCGCAGCGTCGCGAAGTCGAACACTTCGAGGCGCGCAGGCGCTTCCTTGTGGCCGCCGCGGCCGTGCGCGCCGACGATGCCCTGGATGCTCCACAGCACCTTGCCGCGGCCGGCGCCGACGAGCCGGCCAAAGCGGTTTTCGCTCACCGGGAAGGGCGCGATGCGCTGCGCGATGCCGGGCAGGTCGATCTGCATCGATGCGGCTGGCGTGCCCGCGGTGGGGTCGTCCTTGCGCGTCCGGGTCGCGTCGGCGTCGCGGTTGTCCGGCTTCAGGCCCTTGGGCGCCGGGTCGAACGGCGGCGCGCCGCCGGCCTTCAGCGCGATCAGGTAGGGCCGCGCCGCGCGCGGGAAGCTCAGCTCGAACTGCACGCTGTCGTAGACCGGGTCGAAGGTGCGCAGCGACAGGAAATACAGGTACTTGCCCTCGGGATCGAACGACGGGCTGTAGTCGCGAAACTCGGGCTTCGTGACCAGCAAGCTCGTGCCGCTGCCCACGCCATGCAGCTTGATCGCGGTGTGGCGCGGGCTGGTCTGGAACGTGTAGGCGAGCCACGCGGCATCGGGCGACCAGGCGAGGTCGTCGCTGCGGCCGGCATCGCTCGCGTCGACGGTGGTCAACACGCCGCTTGCGGTATCGCCGATCAGCACCTGGTTGCGGTGGTTGGCCATGGCCACCAGCGTGCCGTGGGGCGCGGCGCGCAGGGCGGTGACGTGGCCCACGTCCCAGGGCAGGGCGCGCCCGTTGCTGCCCTCGCCCTCGCTCGTGAACAAAGTGATGCGCTCCTCGCCCGAGGCATCGCTGACGGCCACCAGCGTGGCGCCGTCGGCGAGCCACTGGCCGTGGCTCAGCCGGCCGGTGATGTGGGCCGAGCTGGCTTGAGCGGCGGTTGCGGCAGTTGCGGCCGGTGCGGCTGGCACGGCCTCATCGTGCTGGCGCACCGCACCCTCCCAGAGCGCCATCGTGACCAGCTTGCCGCGCGCGTCGATCGCCAGGCTGTGGCCGGCCGGGTGCACGTGCACCGTGCCGAGGTGGTCTGCGGCCGCCACGAACTTGCGCGCCGCCTGGGTGCGGTGCGCGGGTGTTCGCACGTCCACGCGCGTGGGCGTGTCGGTGGCGGGCTCGTACAGCCACAGTTCGGCGCCGCACTGGTAGACGATGCGCGTGCCATCGGTCTGCGCATGGCGGGCGTAGAAGTCTTCGTGGTGGGTGTGGCGCCGCAGGCCGGAGCCATCGGGCAGGCAGGAATAGAGGTTGCCGATGCCTTCGACGTCGGACAGGTGGTAGATGCGCCCGCCGACCCACATCGGGCTGGTGATGTTGCCCTTCAGCTCGGTCATTCTTCGGTACTGGCCGGTGCCGGCGGCATCGATCCACAGGTGGCCGGCCGTGCCGCCCCGATAGCGTTTCCAGCGCGCCGGGTCAGCCGTGTTGCGGCCGATCACGCGCGCCCCCTCGGGCCCGAACGCCAGGTGGTTGACCTGCCCGAGCGGCAGCATCAGCGGCGTGCCGCCTTCGGGCGCGAGCGTGTAGGCACGGTGGTTGCGGAAGAACGGCTGGCCGTGCGTGCTGACGAAGAGGATGTGGCCTTCGGGCGTCCAGCCGCGCACGAGGGTGTCCGGCCCGAGCCAGGTCAGGCGCTTCGCCGGGCCGCCTTCCGCGGGCATCACATACACCTCGGCGTGCTGCTCGTCGCGGCCGATGAAGGCGATCCACTTTCCATCCGGCGACAGGCAGGGCGTGGACGGCTCCGAGAGGCCGGCCGTCAGCCGCCGCGCCAGCCCGCCGGCGGTGCCGACTTGCCAGAGATCGTCGTCGGCGACGAAGGCGATGGTGTCCGCGAAGAGCGTCGGGAAGCGAAGGTAGGCGGAGGTGTCCATGGTCATCGGCGTCTCGGGCTGGGCGTGAAAAGGCTGCATGCGAAACCGCGTGCGAACCCGCATGCCATACGGTATCGGGGGAAGTATGAGCGCGCGCCGGGCGCAATGAATGCGGGTTCACCTGAAGGGGTGAAGGGCTTGGCCCTCGCGCGCCACGACCCCCCCCCCCCCCGAAAGAGTGGCGTTCGGGCCCTTGCCGACTCGCCAGCGGGTCAACGCGGCGCCTGCCACCATTGCGGTGTGAAGCGCTCTTGCAGAAAGCCGATGAAGCTGCTGACCTTCGAAGGAATCAGCTTCGGCGACGGGAACACCGCATGCATCTCCTGCACCGGCAATGCGTGGTCGGCGAGCAGCGCAACCACGCTGCCGGTGGCCACCGCGTCGTGCGCCACGTACCAAGGCAGGATGGCCAGGCCCATGCCGGCGCGCGCCGCGTCGAGCACGGCCGACAGGTTGTTCGAGCGCAGCGGCCCCTGCACGCGCACCGACTCGGGCAGCGCCTTCCCACTGGCGGACGCGCCACCGCTGGCATCCCCGCTCGGCCCGGCGAACTGCCAGCGGTCATCGCCCTGCACGCTGCTGTAGACGAGGCAGCGGTGCCGTGCCAGATCGGCCGGCAGGGCCGGTGCGCCGTGCGCGGCCAGGTAGGCCGGTGAGGCCACCAGCACCCACGGGTTCACGCCGAGGTAGCGCGCGCCGAGCGAAGAGTCGGCCAGGCGCCCCATGCGCAGCGCCACGTCAACGCCCTGCTCGACCAGGTTCACGTAGCGGTCGTCGAAGCTCAGGTCGATCGTGATGTCGGGGTGGCGGCGCATGAATTCGAGCACCAGCGGCGTCAGCACGCGCCGGCCGAAGCTGACCGAACTGCTGACGCGCAACTGCCCGCCCACCTTCGACTGCAGCAGCGATGCGAGGTTGTCGGCCTCTTCCAGTTCGCGTTGGATCGTCTTGCACTTTTCGTAATAGAGCGCGCCGATCTCGGTGGCGCTGACGCCGCGCGTGTTGCGGTTCAGCAGCCGAGCGCCCAGCCGTGCCTCGACCGCAGCCACATGCTTGGTGGCGGTTGGCTGGGTCACGCCCAGATCGGCCGATGCCTTCGAGAAGCTGCCGGTTTCGACGATGCGGATGAAGAGTTGTACGCCGGTGATTCGGTCCATGGGCTGCCGTTCGGGTGGTTTGCGCATGATGCCTTGGCCGCGCCCCGGGTGGGGCTTTGCAACGGGCACTTGGTTGCGCCAGTCACACTCCCCAAGGTAATATTCCTACTTCACATTCCTACTTCTGGACGCATCATGCAGGTCAGCGAAAAGGGTCAAGTCACCATCCCCAAGCACATCCGGGTCGCCGCTGGCGTCGCGCCTGGCAGCGAGGTGTCGTTCAGCCTGGAAGGCAGCAAGATCGTGATCACGCTGGTAGCAACGGGCGTGAAGGATGACCGCCGCGCGAAGCTGCGAGCGGCCGCAGCCCGCGTCAAGGGCAGCCTGAGCCCGGAGTTCAGGCAACTCGGAGCCGTCGAGATCATGGCGTTTCTCCGCGGCGACGAACCAGCGCCAACGTCTTTACGCCGTGGCCGCCGTTAGCCTCGCGAACTACGACGGCAGCGCCGGTACGCTGGTCGATACCAACGTCTGGGTTGATTGCATCGACGCAGCGAGTCCTTGGCACGAGTGGGCGGTAGAGCAACTTCAAACGCACAGCGAGAGAGCGCCGTTGCATGTCAATCTGGTCATTTATACCGAGCTGTTGGTTCCCGGCCCAGACGTCGATGCGCTGGACGCGTTGCTCGATGTGTACGACACCCTGCGCAGCCCTTTGCCTTGGGCCTGCGCATCGTTGACCGCTGCAGCCTTCGCCCTGTACCGGCGCCGGGGAGGCGCGAAACACAAGCCCATGCCCGACTTCTACATCGGCGCTCATGCGGCAGTGGCCAACCTGGGCGTGCTCACTCGCGATCCCTCGCCTTACAAGAGCTACTTCCCGCGCCTCGTTCTGATGGCACCTTGAACTGCCCGGAGTGCGGCGAAGCCTGACCTGTTCGAACTGACCGCCAAGAACGGCAGATAGTTTGCGGCTCAACTTAAAGTTGGTATTGCCACCAGGGAAGGTCTGCTTTAATCACTTCGGAACGTGCTGATGCGGCTGATTCGAATTGATGCGCGGGTTCAGTCGGCTGCTCGCCGGTTTTCCCGCCACTTTCAGCCCGATTCCGGGCACGCTGGCGATTTGCAGGCGCACTCATGCCTGCACTCCCATCAAACTGCGTCGCGCCATACACAGCTTGGACAGCGCGAACAGCGTGCGCAGCAGTGCGTTGGCCTCGACCACCTCGTTGACGCTGCCGCTGGTGCCGCGCACCGTGTGTACCAGGCCCGATTCGGCATCCACGCCGATGTGGGCCTTCATGCCGAAATACCACTGGTTGCCCTTCTGGCTCTGCTTCATCTGCGGGTCACGTTCGCCCGAGGCGTTCTTGGTCGA
>CANJKD010000057.1 GCA_947474415.1 Burkholderiales bacterium
CCACCTGGGTATGGAACAGCATCAGGGTGTCGTGGTGCAGCGGCGTGTGGGTGCCAGCCGGGCCGAACCAGAACGACGAGAGGCGCGCCAGTTCCGCGCGGTCACAGACCTCGGGCAGGGTGCCGATGTCCTTTGCAGAACACCGGACTTTGTCATCCTGGTTCGCTGTGTGCGATGGGCTGGCGGGCGGGGCTGGCAGTTGGCGCTAGACTTTAGTGCCTTCTACTTTGCAACGCGTACCCCCATGTCCCTCAGCGAAACAGCCGTCTCTGACGCCATCAAGACCATCATCGACCCGAACACCGGCAAGGATTTCGTTTCGACGCGGCAGCTGAAAAACCTGCGCATCGAAGGCGGCGACGTCGCGTTCGACGTGGAACTCGGCTACCCGGCGAAGAGCCAGATCGCCGGCCTGCGCAAGGCGCTGATCGCGGCAGTGCGCACGGTACCGGGGGTGGCCAATGTGAGCGCGAACCTGGCCACGCGGGTCACGCCGCATGCGGTGCAGCGCGGCGTGCCACTGCTGCCGAAGGTGAAGAACATCGTGGCGGTGGCGTCGGGCAAGGGCGGCGTCGGCAAGAGCACGACGGCGGTGAATCTGGCACTGGCGCTCGCCGCCGAAGGCGCCAAGGTCGGCATCCTCGATGCCGACATCTACGGCCCGAGCCAGCCGATGATGATGGGCATCACCGGCAGCCCCGAAAGTGCCGACGGCAAGACCATGGAGCCGATGGAGAACTACGGCGTGCAGGTCATGTCGATCGGCTTCCTGGTTGATTCCGACAGCCCGATGATCTGGCGCGGACCGATGGCCACGCAGGCGCTGGAGCAGTTGCTGCGCCAGACCAACTGGGCCGAGCTCGACTACCTGATCGTCGACATGCCGCCCGGCACCGGCGACATCCAGCTCACGCTCAGCCAGCGCGTGCCGCTGACCGGTGCGGTGATCGTGACCACGCCGCAAGACATCGCGCTGCTCGACGCCAAGAAGGGCATCAAGATGTTCGAGAAGGTCGGCGTGCCGATCCTCGGCATCGTCGAGAACATGGCGGTGCACGTGTGCGAAAACTGCGGCCATGTGGAGCACATCTTCGGCGAGGAAGGCGGCAAGCGCCTGGCGGCCGAATACGAAATGGACTACCTCGGCGCGCTGCCGCTGAACCTGTCGATCCGGTTGCAAGCCGACAATGGCCGGCCCAGTGTGGTGAGCGAGCCGGACGGCGAGATTGCCGGCCTGTACAAGAGCGTGGCGCGGCAGGTGGCCGTGAAGATCTCGCAGCGGGCGAAAGACTTTTCCTCCAAGTTCCCGAGCATCTCGATCTCGAAAGACACCTGAGAGCCTCTCAGGCCCCGGTCGGCGCCCGGCGTTGGCGCAAAAACGCCAACGCAGTACTTCACCGAGGCGCGGAGTTTGCGGAGTTGCGCCGAGTTGAGAAGAAGGCGTTTACTCTGCGCGACTCCGTCCCGCTGCGGTGAATGAATTTGATTCATTTGAGCGCACTCACCTCTTCCGAGCGTTTTCCACGCTGGCGCCTGCGGTTCGTGCCGCCATACTGAGTTCATGCCTGACGCCGCCACCGCAACGCCCAGCACGCGCCCCGCCGTTCGCGTGGCCGTGTTGATGGAGCGCGAGGCCACTCCGAACCGCTGGGAAGACTGGCGCTTCCGGCTCGCCGATGTGGTGCTACACGAAGACGTGTTCGGTACAGTGCCGCGCGTGCTGCGCGACGACGGCAAGACCTGCCACACGCTGTTTCCCGGGTTCACTCTCGAACTGTTCCGTGACGAGGCCGAGGGTTATCACCTGAACCTCAGTTCGGGTGCGCCGGTGTGGTTTGTGGTCTGGCGCATCGATGACGAAGACCCGTCCCGCGCCTGGCCCGAAACCGTGAGCCTGTCGTACAACGAAGCCGGGCGCCGACTCGACGCGCAGGAGCGGGTCGACAACGTACCGCTTCCGGCCGAGCTGGTGGCGTGGTTGCAGGCCTATACCGACGAGCACTACCGGCCGGAGCCGAAGCGGCGCCGCCGCCCGCAATCGTTCCTGCCGCCTGAGCAGCGGCGGTGAGTCGCATCTTGATGAGGCTGTACCTCGCGGCTGCGGCCGCTGTTGCAGTTGTTGCAGCCGCTGCAGTTCGCGTCATGGCAGGTGAGCTACGGGCCGGGCCGCTCCACCGCTCGCCGCAGACCACCAAGCGCCACGCCGTCGACGGCAAGGCCTTCTACGCCGTGGCCGCGCCCTGCTGCGACCCGTCCAATGACTTGTACGACGCGTGCGGCCAGCAGTTCTGGTCACCTGACGGCGGCATCAGTGGGCGCGTTGATGGCCATCGTTCCGAGATCCATGTCGGTCCCCGCGAGGGTGAAACCGTCTGGTGGGACGCGCGGTGAACGGCGACCGCGCTGACGGTTTTCTGTCGCGCTGGGCGCGCCGCAAGGAGCAGGCGCGTGCCGGCGAGGTGCTTGCCACCGAGGCCTTGGTGCCGGCGCCGCCAGCGCCTGCCCTTGTACCTGCGGTCGAAGTCGCCGAAGCGCGAGCTGCGCCTACCGAAACCGCTGCCGAAGCCCCGACCGAGCCGCTGCCGACGATGGCCGATGTGGCCCTGCTGACGAGCGAATCCGACTTCTCGCGCTTCGTGTCGCCTGGCGTCGACGACGGCGTGAAACGCGCGGCGATGAAGAAGCTGTTTACCGACCCGCACTTCAATGTGATGGACGGCCTGGACACCTACATCGACGATTACGGCAAGCCCGACCCGATTCCGTTGGCGATGCTGCGGCAGATGAACCAGGCCAAGTTCCTGCGCCTGTTCGATGATGACGACGACGAGGCTGAAGCCGCGAACCAGCCAGGCCTTGCGAGCGGCGCGCTTTTGACGGACCCGCGGACCGAATCGCGGATCGAACCGCCGACCGACCCGAACATCGACCCCACCTCCGACCCGAGGCCCAGCCCCAATGACGACTCTGATCTGCGACTGCAACAAGACGATGCCGATCGACGCCCAGGGCCTGATCAAGGCCTTGGGGCCTGATGCCGGCGTCGGGCTGACCACCGTTCACACGACGCTGTGCCGGCGTGAGGCCGGTGCCTTCCAGCGCGCGGCCAAGAGCGGTGATGACCTGCTCGTCGCCTGCACGCAGGAGAGCCGGCTGTTTCTCGAGCTGAATGCGCAGACCGAAGGCGCGCCGGGCCTGGCCGAGCGGCCGATCCGCTTCGTCAATATCCGCGAGACCGGCGGTTGGTCAAGCGGTGCCAAGGCGCAGCCGGCATCGGTGATGCCAAAGATGGCGGCGCTGATCGCGTTGGCGCAATTGCCCGACGCCGAGCCGGTGGCCACCGTCAGCTACGCCTCGGCCGGCCGCGTGCTGGTGATCGGTGCCGCCGGCCGGGCGATGCGCGCCGCGCAAATGCTGGCTGACAAGCTCGACGTGAGCCTGCTGCTGAACCAGGCTGACGCCGCCGGTGCGGCCGCGTTGCCGCAGCAGCGCGAACTGGCGGTGCACGCCGGCACGGTGGCCGGGATCAGCGGCTGGCTCGGCGCCTTCGAGGTGAGCTGGACCCATGCGAACCCGATCGATCTCGACCTGTGCACGCGCTGCAATGCCTGCGTCGCCGCCTGCCCCGAAAG
Organism: Burkholderiales bacterium; assembly: GCA_947474415.1. Lineage (GTDB taxonomy): Bacteria > Pseudomonadota > Gammaproteobacteria > Burkholderiales > Burkholderiaceae_C > LMDS01. Next base: position 3,633 of record CANJKD010000057.1, read on the forward strand.
CGCAATCGACTTCAGCTACCAGATCGACATGGCGAAGTGCGGCAGCCACCGCGACTGCGTGCGCGTCTGCGAGGCGGCCGGTGCGATCGACTTCCAGCGTGCGCCGCAAACCATCAGCGAAAACTTCGACCTCGTGCTCGACCTCGGCGACGTACCCCTGATCACGCTGCACCAGCCGCCGCAAGGCTACTTCTATGCGGCCGACGACGCGGCGCTGATGCGCGCCGTGCTGCAACTGCGCGAGAGCATCGGCGAGTTCGAGAAGCCCAAGTTCTTCCAGTACAAGCAGAAGATCTGCGCCCACAGCCGCAACGAACAGATCGGCTGCACCGCGTGCATCGACGTGTGTTCGGCGCAGGCGATTCGCAGCGATGCATCGATGAAGGGCAGGGCAACCACGGGCCTCGGTGCGCTCGGGGCGGGCAAAGGCAGGATGGACGCCGTCGGCGGCGGCATCGTGGTCGAGCCACACCTGTGCGTGGGCTGCGGGGCCTGCACCACGGTCTGCCCGAGCGGTGCGATCAGCTATGCCACGCCGCGCCCGGACGAGCAGGGCAGGCGCATCCGCACGCTGCTCGGCACGTACGCGCGCGCCGGCGGCAACGCGCTGGGCGGGCCGGCCGCGCTGCTGGTCCACAGCCGGGGCGCGGGGCAGGAACTGATAGGCGCACTCGGACGCGCGGCGCGTTCGGCTTCGGTCAATCCAGCCGTGCAAGGACTGCCGGCGCGGGTGCTGCCCATCGACGTGTGGCATACCGCATCGACCGGCATCGAGTTGTGGTTGTCGGCGGTCGCGTTCGGCGCCTCGCAGGTCTGGGTGCTGATGACCGAAGAAGAGGCGCCCGCCTATCGCGCGGCGGTGGCGGCGCAGATGCAGGTGGCGCAGGCCATCGTCACCGGAATGGGCTTGGCCGGCGAGCACTTTCGCATCGTGCAGGCCAGCGATGCGGCGTCGCTCGACACGGCCTTGCGCGCCGCGCCGGCGCAGGTGGTGGCGCGCGCCGCCACCTTCAGCGTGCAGGCCGACAAGCGCGCCACGCTCGACCTGGCGATCGACCACTTGTTGCTGAACGCCAGCCCGCAGGGCATGGCCCCCGACACGCCTTCGCGTGGTCCCCCGGAGGGGGCGCAAGCCGCTTCGGGCGGCTTGGCGAGGCCAGAGTCGATCGCGCTGCCCGCACCAGCCAGCCCGTTCGGCAACCTGATCGTCGATGCCGAGCGCTGCACGATGTGCCTGAGTTGCGTCAGCGCCTGCCCCGAGGCCGCGCTGGCCGACAACCCGGACAAACTGGAGTTGCGCTTCATCGAAAAGAACTGCGTGCAGTGCGGCCTTTGCGCCAGCACCTGCCCCGAGCAGGCGATCACGCTCGAGCCGCGCCTCTGGTTGGCCGACAGTGGCAAGGCGCGCAAGCAGTTGCGCGTGCTGAATGCGACCGAGCCCTACCGATGCGTTCGCTGCGACAAGCCCTTCGGCACGCTGAAGGCGATCGAAGTGATGATGGGCAAGCTGGCCGAACACCCGATGTTCCAGGGTGATGCAGCGAAGCGCCTGCAGATGTGCAGCGACTGCCGCGTGATCGACCTGCACAGCAACCCGAACGAAGTCAGGATCACCGACCTGTGACGACCTCCACGCTTCATTTCAACCCCCCGGACGACAGCGAAGAATTGGCCCGCGCAGAGGTCTACGGCCTGCTCGCAAGCCTGTTCAACGCGCCGCCTTCCACCGAGCTGTACGACAGCCTCAGGGTGGCGGTGACCGAGGCGCCGGCGCCGGGTGGCTTCCTGGAGGCGAACTGGTCGTCGCTGGTGGCGGCGTCGCGGCGTTTGAGCCTGGACCAGGCTGCCGACGAATACGTCGCCCTGTTCCAGGGCATCGGCAAGCCTGAGATCTTTCTGTACGGCTCGTACTTCATCGCCGGCCACCTGAACGAGAAGCCGTTGGTCGAACTGCGCCACGACCTTGCGGCGCTCGGCCTGGAGCGGCCGGCGCGTGTGCTGCAGACCGAAGACCACATGGCAGGCCTGTGCGAGGTGATGCGCTACCTGATTGCCGGTGACGACGCCGGAATCAGCAACCTTGGCAGTCAGCAGCGCTTCTTCAACCGCCACCTGCGGGCCTGGAACGAGGTGCTGTGGGACACGATCACTGCGCACCCGCAGGCCGACTTCTACACCGCCGTGGCTGGGTTCGCGCGCGACTTTTTCGCGGTCGAGGCACAGGGTTTCGATCTGCTGGAGGCCTGATCGGCCCGTCTTTTCTTGTCCGGCAACCCGATGACCGCCTCGAACGCACTCTTACGGATTGACCCTGATGACGCGCACGCAAGCGTGACCTAAAGTCGGTGGATACGATGCGCTGCCGAAGCAATGATCAAAAAATCTGTTCGGTGATCGTTGGGACGGGAAACATTTCTCGAAGGTGGATCACATGAAGATTGCTGACGCTCTCCAGGCGGCCGGTCGACACACCGGCCTGACGAACCGCCGTACCTTGATGGCCGGTGCCGGCATCGCCGCGACGGCGGCGGTCGCGATGAAAGCGCTGCCGGGGGCCGTGCCCGCCTCAGTGGCGGCGGCTGTCACGAAAGCCGCGCCGGACACCTGCGGCGGCTACCAGTTGACGGCGCATGTGCGCCGCTACTACGAAACCACCCAAACCTGATTCCCGACTCGCGGCGGCCCACCGGGCCTGCAGGAGAAACCATGTTGCTCACGCGCAAGACATCTAACGCGGTCTCTGCCGCGTCAATCCGTTCATCGAACCCGTTGCACTCTTCCCTGGTCGGGAGCCTGGCGCGCGGCGTGTCGCGGGCCATTCCCACGATGGACCGGCGCGCCTTCCTGCGCCGCTCCGGGCTCGGCGTGGGTGTGGGCCTGGCCAGCGCCGAGCTGACGCTGGTGCAGAAGGCGCAGGCGGCCGACGCCCCCGCTACCGGCGCGAAGGCCGGCATCGAGGTCAAGCGCACGGTGTGCGGCCATTGCTCGGTGGGTTGCGCGGTGGATGCGGTGGTCGAGAACGGCGTCTGGGTGCGTCAGGAGCCAGTGTTCGATTCGCCGATCAACCTGGGCGCGCATTGCGCCAAGGGCGCAGCGTTGCGTGAGCACGGCCACGGCGAGCACCGCCTGAAGTACCCGATGAAGCTGGTGGGCAGCAAGTACCAACGCATCTCATGGGACCAGGCGCTCGACGAAATCAGCGCCAAGATGCTCGAACTCAGGAAGCAGAGCGGTCCCGATTCGGTGTTCATCGTCGGCTCCAGCAAGCACAACAACGAACAGGCTTACCTGCTGCGCAAGTGGGTCAGCTTCTGGGGCAGCAACAACTGCGACCACCAGGCGCGCATCTGCCATTCCACCACGGTGGCCGGTGTCGCGAACACCTGGGGCTACGGTGCGATGACGAATTCGTACAACGACATGCGTAACTCGAAGGCCGCGATGTACATCGGCTCGAATGCGGCCGAAGCGCACCCGGTGTCGATGCTGCACATGCTGCACGCCAAGGAAACCGGCTGCAAGATGATCGTCGTCGACCCGCGCTTCACCCGGACTGCGGCGAAGGCCGACGACTACGTGCGCATCCGCTCCGGCACCGACATCCCGTTCATCTTCGGCGTGCTGTACCACGTGTTCCAGAACGGCTGGGAAGACAAGAAGTACATCAATGATCGGGTCTACGGCATGGACAAGGTGCGTGCCGAGGTGCTCGCCAAATGGACGCCCGACAAGGTGCTGGAAGCCTGTGGCGTCGATGAAGCGACCTGCCTGAAGGTGGCGCGCACGCTGGCGGAAAACCGCCCGAGCACCATCGTCTGGTGCATGGGCCAGACCCAGCACACGATCGGCAACGCGATCGTGCGCGCCTCTTGCATCCTGCAACTCGCACTCGGCAATGTCGGCGTGAGCGGTGGCGGCACCAACATTTTTCGCGGCCACGACAACGTGCAGGGCGCAACCGACGTCGGCCCGAACCCCGATTCGCTGCCCGGTTACTACGGCCTGGCCGAAGGTGCATGGAAGCACTACGCGAAGGTCTGGGACGTCGACTTCGAGTGGATCAAGAAGCAGTTCGCGCCCGGCATGATGACCAAGCCGGGCATGACCGTCTCGCGCTGGATCGACGGCGTGCTGGAGAAGAACGAACTCATCGACCAGGACTCGAATTTGCGCGGGCTGTTCTTCTGGGGCCACGCGCCGAACTCGCAGACGCGCGGCCTGGAGATGAAGAAGGCAATGGACCGGCTCGACCTGCTGGTCGTCATCGACCCGTTCCCGTCGGCCACGGCCGCGATGGCGGCCATGCCGGGCAAGCCCGAAGACCTGAACCCGAACCGCGCCACCTACCTGCTGCCGGCCTGCACGCAGTTCGAAACCAGCGGTTCGTGCACCGCATCGAACCGTTCGCTGCAATGGCGCGAGAAGGTCATCGAGCCGCTCTGGGAATCGCGCACTGACCACATGATCATGTACCAGTTGGCGCAGAAACTCGGCTTCGACAAGGAGCTGATGAAGAGCGGCAAGCTGGTGGCGGGCAAGGCCGGCATGATGGAGCCGGAGCCCGAGTCGCTGCTGCGCGAGATCAACCGCAGCAACTGGACCATCGGCTACACCGGCCAGAGTCCGGAGCGGCTGAAGGCGCATATGCGCAACATGCATGTCTTCGATGTGAGGACGCTGAAGGCCAAGGGCGGCATCGACAAGGAAACCGGCTACAAGCTCGACGGCGACTATTTCGGCCTGCCGTGGCCTTGCTACGGCACGCCCGAGCTGAAACACCCGGGCTCTCCGAACCTCTACGACACGTCGAAGCACGTGATGGAAGGCGGCGGCAACTTCCGTGCTAACTTCGGTGTTGAGCGGGAAGGTGTGAGCCTGCTCGCGGAAGACGGCTCGTGCTCGAAGGGTTCTGACATCACGACCGGCTACCCCGAGTTCGATCACATCCTGCTGAAGAAGCTCGGCTGGTGGAACGACCTGACCGATGCGGAGAAGAAGGCGGCCGAGGGCAAGAACTGGAAGACCGATTTGTCGGGCGGAATCCAGCGCGTGGCGCTCACGCATGGCTGCCACCCGTTCGGCAACGCCAAGGCGCGCGCCGTGGTGTGGAACTTCCCCGATCCGGTTCCTCAGCACCGCGAGCCGCTCTACTCGAATCGGCCCGAGATGATTGCGAAGTACCCGACGCACGACGACAAGAAGGCCTTCTGGCGCCTGCCGACGCTGTACAAGAGCGTGCAGGAAAAGAACAAGGACATCGGCAAGCAGTTCCCGCTGATC
>CANJKD010000058.1 GCA_947474415.1 Burkholderiales bacterium
ACGCCCTTCATCTGCATTGGCAGCAGCAAGAACGCAGGCGCGTTGACATTGTGCTGGTACCACCCGGGCAGGCGTGATGCGATGTTGGTCACCGTGGCATCGGTGATCAGCGTGTCGGCACCCTTGATGCACACAGCCGAGAAGAGATCGCCGCCTGCCTTCAACGACACCTTGAAGTTCGCCGCCACGGCCTGTGCGTTTTCGCCCAGGCCAAAGCGACCGGTCAACGCGCCTTGCTTCGGGTCACGCAGGCAGAACACGACGCGCCGGAAACCCAGCGCACGGAACATGGTTTCCAGGATCATGCGCAGGACGTCGTTGAGCTTGAAGTTCTCGACCATCGAATTGGTGATGTCCTGGATGCCTGCCGCCAGCACCTCGGCGGCGTTCTCCAGCGCTGTGCGCGGCGCTTGCTGCGGCATCTTGACGGTGGCCTGCAAGGTGTGGGGCACGAGCGAATCGGGAGCCCGGATCAACGTGGCAGGGCCCGCCGCGTCGCCATCGACCGGCGTGGCGACAAGCAGGCGCCGCGCCGGCGAATGCGCCGCCACATGGAGGTTCATCGCTTTCGCCATCTCGGCCAGGCGCTCGCCGGCGACGGCGGCTGCGCCTTCGATTCGAGCCGGGCTGACCCCCAATGTGCGCGCATAGCGCTTGGCGAGCTCGGCCACCTGGGCCTTGGCCTGTTCGGGCTCAGAACGCAGCAAGGTGTCGGTGACCTGGTTCGCGGCAAAGGTGAGCCAGCGCAGCCGCTCGGCGGCGTCTTGCGGTTCGCGGTTGGGTGGCTCGCCGCGAGGCTTTCGCATGCAGCCCTGCAGCGTGGCAGGCAGGCCCCAGCTCTTGGCCACGCCCAGGCCCAGGGCCTCGAAGCTCAGGCCGAGCACGCTGACCGAAGCCGACTCTTCGGCGAGCGCGTCGGTCGGTCGGGACAGCGCGGCCGCCGCGCCGTTGCCGGCGACGATGCCGCGCACATGGCGGGCCTCTTCGGGGAAGTAGTACTCGGTCAGCAGGCGCCCGAGGTTCTGGAACATCGCGCCAATGAAAGCCTCTTCGCTGTCGCGCACCATCATGCCGAGCTCGCCGGCCACCATGCCGGCCATCAAGGCCCGCAGGAAGTCTTCTTTCAACTGGTTGGCATGGGCCTTGTCGTGCATGTGTTCAAGCAGCACCAGGCTCAACGCCATGTTGCGCACGCCGTTGAAGCCGACCAGCGCAACGGCCCGCGAAATCGTGCTGATGCTGCCGCCGGCCGACGAGTAGTGCGCGGTGTTGACCAGCCGCAGTAGCTTGTTGGTCAGCGCGACGTCTTTCAGAATTTCGCTCGCCAGGCTGGCGAGATTTTCGTTCTCGGAATTCGCGACGCGCTGGATGCGGCCGACCGAGTCGGAGAGCGCCGGGAAGTCGCTCTTGTGGCGCATGCGGCGCAGCAGGAATTCGAGTGTGCCGTTCTGGCCCGCGCTGGCGCCGCCCGGCTCCGCCTCTGCCGGCGCAGGCGCGGGTGCCAGCCAACGGCGAAGCTCGTCGCGAAACTCCGCGGCGCTCACCCAGCGGCGCGCCGGTTCGCGCTCGATGGCGCGACGGAGCACGGCCCGTAGCGCGTCGTCAATCTCGGACGACAAACCCTCCGGCAGCGCCAGGTCTTCGGTCGCCACGCGGTGCATGGCGCGGTACGGGTCGCGCTCGGCAATCAGTTTCTGGCCGCTGAGCATCTCGATCAGCACGACGCCAGCCGAGAACACGTCCATCGTCGCGGCGGGCAAGCCGCCTTTCGTGGCCTCTGGCGACATGTAGCCCGGCGTGCCGACCACCTGGTCGAGGTTGCCGGGGTCGTTCAGCCGCGCAGCGATGCCGAAGTCCATCACCCGGGCACGGCCACCGCCATCGACGAGGACGTTCGACGGCTTCAGGTCCCGGTGCACCACGCCTGCGGTGTGCGCTGTGTGCAGCGCATCAAGTACGCCCACCATCATCGCGACCGCGTCCGTGGCGGGCAAGGCACCGCGCGCTTTCAGGTGCTGCGACAGCGTGGGGCCGGGAACGTATTCGAACACCAGATAGGGTTGCTGGGCGTGCATGTCGGCCTCGAACACCGGCACGATGTTCGGGTGCGTCAGCCGGCTCACGCTGCGCGCCTCCTGCAGCCATTGGTGAACGGCTTCCGGGTCGGTGGCGGCGTCGGCATGCATCAGCTTGACCGCCACCTCGCGTTCGAGCCGGGCATCGAAACCCAGCCACACCGTGGCCTGCGCACCCTGCCCGAGTTCGCGCTTCAGCTCGAACCTTCCGATCATGGAAGGCTTTGAATTGACGGCGTTGCGCGGGGCAGCAGCAGGCATCAGGAATGGGCTCGGAAGAGGGGTCAATGACCTCAGGCGCGGCGGTCAGCCCGCCGGCGTGGTTTCGATGTCGGCGCTGGCGCTGGCGCTGACGATGGTGGTGGCGGCGCCGTTCGCATCGCCTTCCGATTCGCCCGTGCGGGCTGCGCCAGCGCGTCGTGCGTCGGGCGCCGGCACACCTTGGCGCAGCATCTCGCGGGCCGCCCCCAGCGCCTCACCGACCTCGCGGGCGGAGAGGCCCAGCGCCCTGGCATAGCGCTGCGCGACATGTGCAATGGCCTGCGCAACGCGGGGTGTCGGCAACAGGCTGACCGCGTCGACGCAGTCGTTCGCCGCACTGGCGGTGAGGCGCAGCACGTCGGCGTCTGAGTCGGGCTTGCGCACCGTGGCGTCGACGGGCAGGCGGCGCACCATGTGCAGCACGTCTTCACCCAGGCCCCAGGTCCGAGCGACGACGCTGCCGAGCGATTCGATGTCCACGCCCAGCACGGCAAAGGCCGCCGCCTGCTCGCTCAGACCAGGCTGCTCGGGCGTGCCAGTTTCCCGGTTGGCCGGGTTGGGCTTCATCAGCTGTTCCACCTGGCCGGCTTCGTCGGCGAAGTGGTAGCGCATCATCAGGCGGCCAAGGTTCTGCAATATGGCGATGAGGTAGATCACCTGCGCGTCGTAACCCGCCGGGCGCAACCCCTGGGCCAGGTGGCCGGCGAGCCGGACGCGTTCCATCGTGACCCGAAGTGCGGCCGCGTGGAGCTTAGACAGCGGACCGGGCCATTGCCGCAAGGTGTTCGCGGCGTGCCGTACGCCGTTCACGCCGATCAGCGAAATGATGCGCCGCAAGGTCAGCACCGGGCCGTTTCCCTGGATCTGAGTGCCTTGCACCTGGGCTGAGTTCAGCGTGCGCAACAGTTCGAAGCTCAAGGCCATGTCGACCAGCACTTGGTCGGCGATCTCGTCGGTGCGCTGGCTTTCAAGGCTGGTCACTGCCACCACGCGGGCCGCCAGCCCCGGCAGGGCCGGCAGGTGTCCGACAGTGCGCAGCCGGTCGAGCAGCAGGCCCAGCGGGCCGCTACCGTCCTGCGACTGGGCCTCGTGCCAGCCAGTGAGCGCACCCAGAAGTGAGCGCGAGCTGGTGTAGCGCAAACGCTCCTGCCCCGACGTGCAACGATTCGCGATCGCGCGAAGCGGTTCCGGAATCGGCAGCGGCGTGCTCCAGGGCAGGCGCACCAGTTCGCGCCCCAGCGGGGCCATGCGCGCAATGACGAGCGCGGTGTCGGCCTGGTCAAGCACCGGCTGGCCCGTCAGCAGATGGTGGAGCAACACTCCGCAGGCGAGCAGGTCATGCGCGGCCGCAGCGCGCTGGGCCTGCAGCCGGCTCGGGGCCATTGTCGTGGTGTTGTCGTTCGAGACCACCGGTGTACCGATCAGAGCGGCCGAAGCGCCCGGCCCGGCGGTGGCCAGGCCCATCAGGCAAACCACGCCGCGCTCGTTGACGAGCACGCTGTGCAGTTGCGTGTCGAGATGGGCCACGCCGGCCTCGTGGGCGAACGCCAGGCCGCGCAGCAGTTGGCACATCCACGCCACCACATCGGCGGCTGGCGTGTTCGGGTGCGCGGCGACCCACTCTCCGAGCGTGACGCCTTGCTCCCGGTCCACGCTGATGAACGGCCAGTGGTCTTGCTCGCCCACCTCGACAACGCGGGCCAGGTTCGGATGGTCAAGCCGCGCCGCAGCACGGACATCGCGAGCCCAGCGCTCTAGTGCTTCGGCATCCCGGGGCTGAACGCGCGGCAGGGTCAGCATCACGTCATGGGCACCGACCGGGTCATACGCCAGCCACACCATCGCCGCCGCACTCTTGCCCAGCAGTTGGCGCAGCTCGAACCGGCCGAAGCGTCGGGGTGGAGCCGCGGGAGGAGGTGGCGCGGGAGGAGGTGGCGCGGGATGAGGTGGCGCGGGATGAGGTGGCGCGGGATGAGGTGGCGCGGGATGAGGGGCCATCATGAATGTGATGAAGTTGCCCGATTGGACCGTAAGGCGCCGACCCCCAATGAGCAGATCAACCGGGGCTTCACCGGCCAATTGCCGACTGCCCGCTGCGGCAAGGCACTGTCGCGCCCATAGCGACGAAGCCCGGAGCCGCCGAGCGCTGCGGGCCGGGCTTTGTGTCAAAATTGGGACGCCCTAACGCCCGCCATCTGCGGTGCACGACCAAGGACCACCATGAGCAGCGAACTGATCAAACACACTTCCGACGCATCCTTCAACGCCGATGTCATCGAGGCCGACAAGCCGGTGCTGGTGGACTATTGGGCGGAATGGTGCGGCCCGTGCAAGATGATCGCGCCCATCCTGGACGAGGTCTCGAAAGACTACGACGGCCGCCTCAAAATTGCCAAAATGAATGTCGACGAGAACCGGGAAGTGCCGGCCAAGTACGGCATTCGCGGCATTCCCACGTTGATGCTGTTCAAGGACGGTCAACTCGCCGCGACGAAGGTCGGTGCACTGTCGAAGGCCCAGTTGACGGCATTCCTTGACGGTCATCTATAATTCTCTGGAATCGCAGGTGACCCGACCGCCTTACCCAAGCGGCCCGGTAGTACCGCTAGAGATACGCCACTACATCCTGACCCAAGCGACCTCCTGACCTGGTATCGGCTCGCTGAGCTGACCCCAAGTCGTCAGTCGCTTCAACGCCCCACCCGGCGGCGCGCGGATCTGGCACAAAACTCCAGCTGATTTTAAATTCGCCCGCATTTCGGGCCTCGCAGACGTGGCAACTCGCGCGCAGCGAGGCAGCGGCCGATGCTCGCCCCTCCCGGGGGGGCGCCCCACTTCCCACCCAGGGTGTTTGCCCATGCATCTCTCAGAACTCAAGTTGATCCACGTCTCAGAGCTCATCACGATGGGCGAGGCGCTGGAGATCGAAAACGTCGCCCGCATGCGCAAGCAGGAGCTGATGTTCGCGATCATGAAGAAGCGCGCGAAGGGCGGCGAACAGGTGTTCGGCGACGGCGTTCTCGAAGTGCTGCCCGACGGCTTCGGCTTCCTGCGCTCGCCCGATGCCAGCTACATGGCCTCGACCGACGACATCTACCTCAGCCCGAGCCAGATCCGCCGCTTCAACCTGCACACCGGCGATGCGGTGGAAGGTGAAGTTCGCGTGCCCAAGGACGGTGAACGCTACTTCGCGCTGGTCAAGGTCGACCGCGTGAACGGCCTGACGCCCGAGGAGAGCAAGCACAAGATCATGTTCGAGAACTTGACACCGCTGTTTCCGAAGGAACAGTTCAAGCTCGAACGCGAGATCAAGTCGGACGAGAACATCACCTGCCGCGTGCTCGACCTGATCGCCCCGATCGGCAAGGGCCAGCGCGCCCTGCTGGTGGCGCAGCCCAAGACCGGCAAGACGGTCATGATGCAGCAGATCGCGCACGCGCTGGTCGCCAACTACCCCGACGTCTACCTGATCGTGCTGCTGGTCGACGAGCGCCCCGAGGAAGTGACCGAAATGGTTCGCACCGTGCGCGGTGAGGTCATCAGTTCGACCTTCGACGAACCCGCGGCGCGCCACGTTCAAGTCGCAGAAATGGTGATCGAGCGCGCCAAGCGCCTGGTCGAGATGAAGAAGGACGTGGTGATCCTGCTGGACTCGATCACTCGGCTCGCCCGCGCCTACAACAACGTGCTGCCCTCAAGCGGCAAGGTGTTGACCGGCGGCATGGACTCGAACGCACTGCAGCGCCCGAAGCGCTTCTTCGGCGCCGCCCGCAACGTGGAAGAAGGCGGTTCGCTGACCATCATCGGCACCGCGCTGGTCGACACCGGCAGCCGCATGGACGAGGTGATCTACGAAGAATTCAAGGGCACGGGCAATTGCGAGATCCACCTCGACCGCCGCATGGCCGAGAAGCGCGTCTACCCGTCGATTTTGTTGAACAAGAGCGGCACGCGGCGTGAGGAGTTGCTGCTGCAGCCCGAGATCCTGCAGAAGAGCTGGATCTTGCGCAAACTGCTCTACCCGATGGACGAGATCGAGGCGATGGAGTTCATCCTCGACAAGATGAAGTCGACCAAGAACAATCACGACTTCTTCGACATGATGCGTCGAGGCGGATGACCCCTCGGTTCGTCCTATAATCGAAGGTTTTCCGCTTAACGGAAAGTGCACCGACCTTTTCGGTGTGGCTTCCACAACCGCAGCGCAGAGGCTCAAATGAAAGAAGGCATCCACCCCACGTACCGCGAAGTTTGCTTCGTGGACCTGTCCAACGGTTTCAAGTTCGTGACGCGTTCCTGCGCCACCAGCCGCGAAACGGTCAAGATGGAAGACGGCCGCGAACTGCCGCTGTTCAAGCTGGAGACCACCAGCGAATCGCACCCGTTTTACACCGGCACACAGAAGAGCGTCGACTCGCTCGGCGGTCGCGTCGAGAAGTTCCGGAACAAGTTTGCGCACCTGAGCGCAAAGAAGTAAGCGTTCAGCCAGCGCCCATGGCTCGGCGACATCGCTAGAAAAGGCAGCCTCGGCTGCCTTTCTTGTTGGTGCGCCGGCAGGCGGATCAACTTGCTGCATCATCCGCGCTTGAACCACGGGCCGCTTCATTGACTTCCCCGAACCCCGCCCTTGTCACCCAGCGTGCCGCGCAGCGGCTGCCGCGCGTGGCACTGTTGCTGTTCTGTGCCGCCTACGTGCTGCCAGGTCTGTTCGGGCGCGGCCCCTGGAAGAATGCCGACATCACGGCCTTTGGCTACATGCTGAGCATCGCGCAAGGCCACAGTTCCTGGATCGCACCCACCGTGGGCGGCTTGCCTGCCGACGCCGCACTGCTGCCCTACTGGCTTGGCGCCTCGTTCATCAAGCTGCTCGGGCCATGGCTCGAGCCCGCCCTGGCGGCACGCATTCCATTCGCGCTGCTGCTGGTGCTGACGCTCGTGCTGACCTGGTACGCCACCTACCATTTGGCCCGCACGGAAGCCGCCCAACCACTGCCCTTTGCGTTTGGCGGCGAAGCCAGCCCGATCGACTACGCCCGAGCCATCGCCGACGGAGCGTTACTCGCGCTGATCGCCTCACTCGGGTTGCTTCAACTGGGCCATGAGACAACGCCCGAACTCATGCAGCTTGCCAGTGTCGCCCTGTTTGTTTACGCATTGGCCGCGAGCCCGTTCCTCGCGGTTCAGTCCAGGCTGGGGGTACTCGCCGCCCTGCCCGCGCTGGCCGCCAGCGGTGCCCCGAGCATCGCACTCGCACTGAGCGCCGTGGGCGCGCTGATCTGTCGCCACTCGGGTTACGAGCCCGCGCGGCGGTTCGTCCCCTGGATCGTGGCCAGCGGACTGGCAGCGTCTCTGATCGCCACCGTGCTTCACGCCTGGGCCCTGCGCGTGGGCGTGAATGGGCTGCTGCACGGGCATGTCTGGGATCTGCTGCGGCTGATGATCTGGTTCACGTGGCCAGCATGGCCACTGGCCGTCTGGACCGTCTGGCGCTGGCGTGGCCACCTGTGGGACCGGCACATCTCGATCCCGCTCGGTTGCGTTGGCGTGAGCTTGTTGGCATGCATCACGATGGGTGGCTCCGACCGTGCCCTGATGCTGGGGCTGCCGCCGCTGGCCGTGCTGGCCGCCTTTGCACTGCCAACGTTGCAGCGCGCTGCCGCATCGGCAATCGACTGGTTTTCAGTCGCATTCTTCACGGTCTTCGCAGCGACGATCTGGGTTATCTACGTGTCGATACGGACCGGTATGCCAGCCCAACCGGCCTTGAATATCGAGCGGCTGGCGCCTGGGTATCCACACAGTTTCACGCTAGGCGCCCTGCTGCCGGCGCTCGGCGCCACACTCGCGTGGTTGTGGCTGGTCAAATGGCGCACAGGCCGCAGCCGGCATCCGCTCTGGAAAAGCCTGGTACTGCCAGCCAGTGGCGTGGCCTTGTGCTGGTTGTTGGTGATGACCTTGCTGCTTCCGCCACTCGACCATGCCCGTGGCTACCGGTCGTTGATGGAACGGATCGCTCGGCATGTGCCGCACGGTTTCTGCGTGGCGGCCCCGGGCATCCCGGTGGCCGAGGTGGTCGCGCTGGAATATCTGGGCGGTTACCGGGTCGATGCCGTTACCCCAGCCGGCGAAACGAGATGCGAATTCTTGCTGCACCTGGAAGCGCAGCGCGCCGCTGGCGGGCCCGGCCCAGCCTGGCGGTTGCTGGCCCGCGAACGGCGCAACGCCAGCGGCGAGGAAATCAGCGCGATCTACAAGCGCGCGGGCCCGGCTCGGCGGTGACCACGGATCAGCCGGACACCCTTTCCGCATGACCGACAGGTGCCACCGAATTCCCGGCTGCAGGCACATGCTCGACGTCGCGCACCCGGGCAGCCGGCAACGCGAGGCGGAAGCATGATCCTCTGCCGAGTTCACTGCGAATGTCAAGTTCACCGCCGTGCCTCTGCACCACATGCTTCACGATCGCCAACCCGAGCCCCGTCCCGCCGGTGTCACGTGAGCGGCTGCCGTCGACACGGTAGAAACGCTCGGTGAGCCGTGGCACGTGTTCGCGCGCA
>CANJKD010000059.1 GCA_947474415.1 Burkholderiales bacterium
ATGTAGTAGCTGCTGGTGCCGTCGCGTGTGAGAACGCGCTTCACGGCGATTTCGGCGAAGCGGTTCCATTGCCCGCCGGCGCGGCCGTCTTCGTTCGTGAAGACGAGTTCGACGCTGGCGCGCGACGCCGGCTTGCGCAGGCCCGAGCCGTTGAAGATCACGTCTTGCATCGACTCGCCGCGCAGCTCGCTGGCCTTGCTCTCGCCGAGCACCCAGCGCACCGCGTCCATGATGTTCGACTTGCCGCAGCCGTTCGGGCCGACCACGCCGACGAGTTGGCCCGGCAGCTGGAAGTGGGTGGGCTCCGCGAAAGACTTGAAACCGGACAGCTTGATCGAGTTCAGGCGCATTGGCGGGGGTGCGAAGGTGGTAGGCTGTGCGCGCGTAAGTGCTTGATTCGGTTGAGGAAACGCGCGCTCTTGCGGGCCTGTGGGCGGCACCGATGATACCATCGAGACACCGCCCGAAGCTCTTCAAACATCACCCAAATGGCCAAGCACGCCAACCCGAAATCCGCAGCCATGGCGACAGCCAGGCAGCGCCAGATGCCCGTGAACCCGCCCACCGCGCCGAGCAAGGAACTTCATGTGTTCCCGAACCCGAGCCCGAAACGCGACTACGTCATCCAGTTCCAGATCCCCGAGTTCACCTGCTTGTGCCCGCTCACCGGCCAGCCCGACTTCGCGCACTTCACCATCGACATGGTGGCCGATGAACTCTGCGTCGAATTGAAGAGCCTGAAGATGTACATGTGGAGCTTCCGCAATGAGGGCGCGTTCCACGAGAAGGTCACGAACGACATTCTCGACGCCATCGTCGCGGTCACCGCACCGCGCTTCGCCCGCATCACCGCGAAGTGGTACGTGCGTGGCGGGATCTACACCAACGTGGTGGCCGAGCACCGCCGGAAAGGCTGGAAGCCGCAGGCCAGCGTGGATCTGCCGAGCCTGGGCGCGCAGACAGGGCTGCTGGCTTGACCCTCCCGGCCCGGCCCGCGTACCAGAAGTTCGAGGTCGTTGCAAAGCCCAGCGCCATCGATGGCCTGGGTGTGTTTGCCGCCGAGCCGGTTCCGGCGCGGCGCAAGATCGGCGAGATCCGCGGCGAGCGCATGAGCGTCGCGGCGGCCCGCATCCGCGCTACCCGCTACGAGCGCATCATGATTGTCGAGGTCTCGCCGGACGACGCCATAGACTTCGCCAAATCGATCGATCCCATGCGCTACACCAACCACGCCTGCATGCCGAATGCACGCCTGTGCATTCGCCAGGGCCGGGTCGAGTTCTACGCCTTGCGCGCCATCGAACCGGGCGACGAGATCACCGTGAACTACGGCGCAACCCACCACGAAGGCCAACTCACCTGCCGCTGCGGCGCGCCGAACTGCATTGGCTGGCTTTAGCCACAAACAGAGCACGCGAATGACGTACCAAGCGCTCGCCGTCGACGGAACCCGCATTGAGTACCGGGACCGCAAGCGCGCGTGGTGGGCATTGGCCGTGGTGTACCCGTTGCTGCCGTTCCTGGGCATGGCCGCCCATTCGTTCACCGGCTACCAGATCGCGCTCGCCCTGCCGCTGTTGATCAGCTACGGCCTGATGCCGCTGCTCGACCACCTGATCGGCGAGGACGAGAACAACCCGCCCGAAGCCGTGGTGCCCCAACTCGACGCCGACCGCTACTACCGCTGGCTCACCTGGGCCACTGTGCCCTTGCATTTCATCGCCCTGATCGGCTGCGCCTGGTGGGTGGGCACGCAGGCGCTCTCGTGGTGGGCGGTGGGGATACTGGCCTACGTGGCCGGCACCGATTCCGGCCTGGGGATCAACACCGGCCATGAACTCGGCCACAAACGCACGGCCGTCGAGCAGTGGCTGGCGCGGCTGGTGCTGGCGGTGCCGGCCTATGGCCACTTCACCGTTGAACACGGGCGCGGCCACCACCGCTTCGTCTCCACACCCGATGACCATGCCAGCGCGCGCATGGGCGAAACCATTTACCACTTCGCGCTGCGTGAAGTGCCCGGCGGCATCCAGCGGGCTTGGCAACTCGAAGCCAAACGCCTGGCGCAACGCGGCCAGTTGCCCTGGGGGCCGGGCAACACGATGCTGCAGTCCTACGCCGTCACGGCGCTGCTGCAACTCGGCCTGGCGTTCGCCTTCGGTTGGGTGATGCTGCCCTTTCTGGCGATGCACAACCTCGTGGCCTGGTGGCAGCTCACATCGGCCAACTATGTCGAACATTACGGCTTGCTGCGTGAGCGCTTGCCCGACGGCCGCTACGAGGCGCCGCAGCCGCACCATTCGTGGAACGCGAACCACCTCGTCACGAACCTGGCCACCTTTCATCTGCAGCGCCACTCTGACCACCACGCGAACCCGTCGCGCCGTTACCAGTCGCTGCGCCACTTCGAGCAGTTGCCGCAATTGCCGAGCGGCTACTTCGGCATGTTTCCGCTCGCCTACGTTGCGCCGCTGTGGTTCCGGGTCATGGACCCCCGGTTGCTGGCACTGCCGCATGTGCAAGGCGACCTGAGTCGGGTCAACATCGATCCGCGCCGGCGTGCCGCGATCGAGCGGCGCTACGGGGCGGAAAGCGCCACTGCGGCACAGCCCCGGGCGCCGCACCGGTAGGCGCCAGCGCGCAGCCGTCGCCGATAATCCGGCGCATGAATCCGCTGCTTGCCAAGCTTCACCCCTACCCGTTCGAGCGGTTGCGCGAACTTGCCCGAGGCATCACGCCGAACCCCGCCTTCGCGCCGGTCAGCATGGGCATGGGCGAGCCGCGACACGCCACACCGGCTTTGATCAAGCAGGCGCTGGTCGAGAACCTGCAAGGCCTGTCCAGCTACCCCGCCACGGCTGGCGAACCCGCCTTGCGCGAGGCTTTCACCGCCTGGGTGCAGCGCCGCTACGGCGTGACGCTCAACGCTGCGACCCAGGTGCTGCCGGTGAACGGCTCGCGCGAAGCCCTGTTCGCGCTGACGCAGACCCTGATCGACCCGACGCGCGACGGCGCCACCGTGGTCTGCCCGAACCCTTTCTATCAAATCTACGAAGGCGCGGCACTGCTCGCGGGTGCCCAAACCGCCTTCGTCAACAGCGACCCGGCCCGGAACTTCGCGGCCGACTGGGGCAGCGTGCCCGACGCTGTGTGGGCCCGCACCCAGCTGTTGTTCGTCTGCTCCCCTGGCAACCCGACCGGCGCGGTGATGCCGCTCACTGAGTGGCAGCACCTGTTCGAGCTGAGCGACCGGTATGGCTTCGTGATCGCCTCCGACGAGTGCTATTCCGAGATCTACTTCCGCGAAGAACCGCCGCTCGGCTCGATCGAAGCGGCCACGAAACTCGGCCGCGCCGACCTGCGCAATCTGGTCGCCTTCACCAGCCTGTCGAAACGCTCGAACGTGCCGGGCATGCGCTCGGGTTTCGTGGCCGGCGATGCGGCCATCCTGAAACAGTTCCTGCTCTACCGCACCTACCATGGCAGCGCTATGAGCCTGGTGGTGCAGCGCGCCAGCATCGCGGCCTGGAACGACGAAGCCCATGTGCTCGCAAACCGCGACCTGTACCGCGCCAAGTTCGCGCAGGTCACGCCGCTGCTGGCCAGCGTGCTCGACGTGGCCCTGCCCGATGCCGGCTTCTACCTGTGGGCCGATGTGTCGGCCGTGGCGCGGGGCGGCGACGACGTCGCGTTCGCGCTCGACCTGCTGGCTCAATACAATGTGGCCGTGTTGCCAGGCAGCCTGCTGGCCCGCGAATCGCGCGGCGTGAACCCGGGCGCCGGCCGCATCCGGCTCGCGCTGGTGGCAGGAGCCGACGAATGCCTTGAGGCCGCACGCCGCATCGTGTCGTTCGCGAATTCCCGTTAGCGCCCGAAACACCTCGAACCCGTCTTTCCTTTGAGCCCTTTCCCATGACCGAATCCAGCACCCCCGCCGCCGCACTTACCGCACCGCACGAGTTGCAAAGCATCATCGACCTGGCCTGGGAAGGGCGCGCTTCGCTGACCGCCGTGAACAGCCCGGATGTGCGCGAGGCGGTCGAGAACGTGATCTCCGAACTGAACGCCGGCCGCATCCGCGTGGCTGAGCGCCAGGGCGTGGGCCAGTGGACCGTGAACCAGTGGGTCAAGAAGGCCGTGCTGCTGAGCTTCCGGCTGAACGACAACAAGATGATGCGGGCCGGCGAACTCGGCTTCTACGACAAGGTGCAAACCAAGTTCGCCCACCTCGACGAAGCACAGATGCGCGAGACCGGCGTGCGAGTGGTACCGCCGGCCGTCGCACGGCGCGGCAGCTACATCGCGAAGAACGCGATCCTGATGCCGTCATTCGTGAACATCGGCGCCTATGTCGACGAAGGCACGATGGTCGACACCTGGGCGGCCGTGGGCTCGTGTGCGCAGATCGGCAAGAACGTGCACCTGAGCGGCGGCGTCGGCATCGGCGGCGTGCTGGAGCCGATGCAGGCGAACCCGACCATCATCGAAGACAACTGTTTCATCGGCGCGCGCTCCGAAGTGGTGGAGGGCGTGATCGTCGAAGAGAACTCGGTGTTGTCGATGGGCGTGTACATCGGCCAGAGCACGAAGATCTACGACCGCGCCACCGGCGAAGTCACCTACGGCCGTGTGCCTGCGGGCTCGGTGGTGGTGAGCGGGAACCTGCCCAGCGCCGACGGCAAGTACAGCCTGTACTGCGCCGTCATCGTGAAACGGGTCGACGCCCGGACGCGCGCCAAGACCAGCATCAACGACCTGCTTCGGAGCTAGCGCACCATGAGCGGCGGAAACATGGAGCGGGTGCTGCGTTTGATGTCCGAGAAGGGCGCGTCGGACGTGTACCTGTCGGCCAGTTCGCCGATCCTGATCAAGATCAACGGCCAGTTGCTGCAGCTCAGTGACCAGCCGCTCACGCACACCCAGCCGCGCCAGTTGCTGGCCGAGTTGCTCACGCCGAGCCAGCTCGAAGAGCTGGAAGACACCGGCGAGCTGAACGTGGGCGTCGGCCTGACCGGCATCGGCAGCTTCCGGCTCAGCGCATTCCGCCAGCGCGGCTCCATCGCGGCGGTGTTCCGCTGCATTCCGTTCAACATCCCGTCGCTGGAAAGCCTGAATGTGCCGGCCGTTCTGAACGCGATGGTGCTGGAAAAGCGCGGCCTGATTCTGATGGTGGGCGCCACCGGCGCCGGCAAGAGCACCACGCTGGCGGCCATGCTGGAGCAGCGCAACCAGCAGCTCGCGGGCCACATCCTGACCATCGAAGACCCGATCGAGTTTCTGTTCAACCACAAGAAGTCGGTGGTGAACCAACGCGAGGTCGGGCGTGACACGCAGTCGCTGCAAATCGGCCTGAAGAACGCGCTGCGCCAGGCACCCGACTGCATCCTGATCGGCGAGATCCGCGACCGCGAGACGATGACGGCGGCGATCTCGTACTCGCTGTCGGGCCACCTCGTGCTGTCGACCTTGCACGCGAACAACAGCTACCACGCGCTCGGCCGCATCCTGTCGTTCTACACGCCCGAAGCACGGCCTGCGCTGCTCGCCGATCTGGGCGCCGGCCTGCGGGCGATCGTTTCGCAGCGGCTGGTGCGCGCCACGGCCGGTGGCCGCGTGCCGGCAGTCGAGGTGATGCTGAACACCAAGCTGGTCTCCGAGCTGATCGACAAAGGCGACTTCAGCGGCGTGAAAGAGGCGATGGAAAAGTCGCTCGCGGAAGGCTCGCAAACCTTCGAGCAGGATCTGGCGCGCCTCATCACCACCGGCGTGATCAGCCGCGACGAAGGCCTGGCCTTCGCCGACTCGCCGACCAACCTGATGTGGCGTTTGCAAAATGACATGGCGCCGGTGTCGCGCATCACCACGAAGAAGGAAGAGCAGGACGACCAGGCCGTGTTCACCGAGATCACGCTCGACGTTCGGCCCGACGAGCACACGACCGCTTCGGCTGCGCTGCGGCGCTTCTGACCGCTGTCTTGACCGTGCCCCTGACCTCTTCCTGAACCGCACCCCGAACCCCTCCCGCCGATTGCTGCCCAAGATGTCCCGCACGCTCCACCTTGCCGAACAATTGATTTCGTGCCACTCCGTCACGCCCGCCGACGGCGGCTGCCAGGCCTTGATCGCCGAACGCCTGGCGCCTTTGGGCTTCAGGTGCGAGACGCTGGTGCATGGGCCGGCGGCGGCCCCGGTCACCAACCTGTGGGCCGTGCGGCGCGGTACGGGCGTGGCGCCCAAGCTGCTGGTCTTCGCCGGCCACACCGACGTCGTGCCCACCGGCCCGCTCGAACTCTGGCACAGCGACCCCTTCGTGCCGACACACCGCGACGGGCAGATGTTCGGCCGTGGCGCCGCTGACATGAAAACCTCGCTGGCCGCGATGGTGGTGGCGACCGAAGAGTTCGTCGCCGCCACGCCCGGCCACCAGGGTTCGATCGCCTTCCTGTTGACCAGCGACGAGGAGGGCCCCGCGCTCGACGGCACCGTCAAGGTCTGCGAGGCGCTGACAGCGCGCGGCGAGCGGCTCGACTACTGCATCGTCGGCGAACCGACATCGGTGCAGGCGCTTGGCGACATGATCAAAAACGGCCGTCGCGGCAGCTTGTCGGGCAAGCTGCGCGTGAAAGGCTTGCAAGGCCACATCGCCTACCCGCACCTGGCGAAGAACCCGATTCACCTGCTCGCGCCCGCGCTCGCGGAGTTGGTCGGCGAACATTGGGATGCCGGCAACGAATACTTTCCACCGACCAGCTGGCAGGTCTCGAACATCCACGCCGGCACCGGCGCCGGCAATGTGATTCCGGGCGAGGCGGTGGTTGACTTCAACTTCCGTTTCTCGACCGAATCGACGCCGCAGGTGCTGCGCGAGCGCGTCCATGCGCTGTTGGACCGGCACGCGCTCGACTACCGGCTCGACTGGACGCTTGGCGGCGAACCCTTCCTGACGCCCACCGGTGAACTGAGTGATGCGCTGCGCCTCGCGATCCACGCCGAGACCGGCATCACGACCGAACTGTCGACCACCGGCGGCACCTCCGACGGCCGCTTCATCGCGAAGATCTGCCCCCAGGTGATCGAGTTCGGGCCCCTCAACGCCACGATCCACAAGATCGACGAATGCGTTGAGGTGGCAAGCCTCGACCCACTGAAAAACATCTACCGCAAAACGCTGGAACGGCTGCTGACATGAGCACGGCGCCGAGCCGTCTCAAGTCGTGCGAACGCCCCCTCGGGGGGCCGGGCGCGAAGCGCCCTTGGGGGAACCTATGACACTGATCGACCTCATCACCGCGCAGAGCGCCCGCCTCAAACAGGCGGGCGTTTCGTTTGGCCATGGCACCACGAATGCCTTCGACGAATCGGCCTGGCTGGTGCTGTGGGCGCTCGGCCTGCCGCTCGACGCGCTCGAAGCGAAGGCAAAGAAGGAACTCGCACCCGACGAGCAGGCCAAGGCCGAAGCGCTCGTCACGCAGCGCATCGAAACGCGCCGGCCCGCCGCCTACCTGACGCACGAGGCCTGGTTGCAGAACGTCCCCTTCTATGTCGACGAGCGGACCATCGTGCCGCGCTCCTTCATCGCCGAGTTGCTTGCCGATGGCGAAGGCGCGGGCACGCTGGACGCGTGGTTGTCGGACACCACCCGCAGCGTGCTCGACCTGTGCACTGGCAATGGCAGCTTGGCGGTGATCGCGGCGATGGCCTACCCGGAAGTCACGGTCGATGCCGCCGATGTGTCGGAAGACGCGCTCGCGGTGGCCCGCATCAACATCGACAAGCACGCCCTGGGCAAGCGCATCACGCTCCTGACCTCGAACCTGCTGACGGCCGTGCGCGGGCCTTACGACCTGATCATCTGCAACCCGCCCTACGTGAACACGCAGAGCATGCAGACGCTGCCGCCCGAATACCAATGCGAACCGGGGCTCGCGCTGGCCGGCGGTGCCGACGGCATGGACCTGGTGCGCCAGATCCTGCGCGAAGCGCCGAAACACATGACGGTCGATGCCGTGCTGGTGCTCGAAATCGGCAACGAACGCGGCCACTTCGAGCACGCCTTCCGGCGCCTCGAAGTGGCCTGGCTCGACACCAGTGCAGGCGACGACCAGGTGCTGCTGGTAGGCCGTGAAGCCCTCGCGAAGTACCGCTGGACGTGACCTGCTGCAATGAAAGTCTCTCCCCTTGCTCTGCGCTCGACCCGAACTGAAATCCCATGCTCGTACTGAACCAAGTCTCCCTGCGCCGCGGCGTCAAGCTCGTGCTGAACCAGGCCAGCGTCACGCTGCAGCCGGGTGAAAACGTCGGCCTTGTCGGCCGCAACGGGGCCGGCAAGTCGTCGCTGTTCTCGCTCATCACGAAGCGCCTGCAGTCCGATGCCGGCGACGTGACGATGCCGCCGCGCTGGCGCATCGGCGAGGTGGCTCAAGACATGCCCGAGACCGATGAGCCCGCCACCGATTTCGTGCTGCAGGGCGACACCCGGCTGATGGAAGCGCAGGCGCAACTGGTACAGGCCGAACTCGACGACGATGGCCACGCGATGGCCGAGGCCCACCACGCGATCAGCGATGCCGGTGGCTTCGAGGCCCGACCGCGCGCCCAGGCCATGCTGCTCGGCCTGGGCTTCAAGACTGCCGAGTTGGAGGCACCGGTGAACAGCTTCTCGGGTGGCTGGCGCATGCGGCTGCAGTTGGCGCGCGCGCTGATGTGCCCGGCCGATCTGCTGCTGCTCGATGAGCCCACCAACCACCTGGACTTGGACGCACTGGTGTGGCTGGAAGCCTGGCTCAAGCGCTTCGAGGGCACGATGCTGGTCATCAGCCACGACCGCGAGTTTCTCGA
>CANJKD010000060.1 GCA_947474415.1 Burkholderiales bacterium
CACCGTGTCGCCGGCCTGGTGGCCGTGGCCGTCGTTGATGCGCTTGAACAGGTCGATGTCGATCAGAACAATCGTCATCTTCGGGTCGACGCGCTGCTGGCGAAGCTGCTCGGCCCGAACCAGCGCGCCCATGTGGCGGCGGTTCACCAGGCCGGTCAGGTCGTCTCGCGTCGCCAGTTGGCCGACGCGTTCGAGCGCGCTTTCCAGCGCCAGTTTTTGTGACTTGAGCCGCTCGCGCATCGCACTCATTCGGTTCGAAAGCACCGACACGCAGGCCAGCACGATACTGATCGAGACGATGTGAACGGATTCGATCATCGCGGGGTATCGCGCAGGGTCGGTTCGGACCTTCCAGAGCATGACCGCACCGAGAAGCATGAAGACGAACGCCGCCAGCGCACGTGACTGCGCCGGACGCATCGCGAACATCGCGAACACCAGGATCAGAGGCGGCAGGAGGATGACCGCGCCGCGCACTGGCCCGGTCACGCCGTAGGCCCCCGCGCAGACCAGCATGCCGAACACGGTTTGCGGCACGGTCAGCGATGGGTCGGACACCCTGCGCAGGTTGAGGCCACTGCGGATGACGGCATAAAACAACAACGCGCCCGAGAGGTAGGTCGCAGGCAGCCACGACCCAGCATCGAAGTCGAGTTGGCCGACCACAGTCGCGGCCTGCAGCAGTGCCGCGAACAAGGTGTAGGCGGCAAGCGCCAGCAGCGACTGCGAGGCCCGGACGCGCTGCCGACCTGGCGGGCCGAGCACGGCATTTGCCATGCCGGAAGCGAAGCTCGAACTCATAGGCGTTGGTTGTCGGCCGTTCGCCGTGGATCTTGAGCGGCGCGGCCCGGTCAGCGTGCCAGATCGCGCAGCATCATCGCCACCGCCGCGGTCATCAGCGCCACCGCACCCCAGCCGAGGAAGCGCGTCTTGCGGCGCACCGGCAGCGCACCCATGACCTTCTCGTTGCCGGCCAGCAGCATCATCGCCACCATGATGGGCACCGCCACCACGCCGTTGATTACTGCGCTCCAGTAGAGCGCCTTCATAGGGTCGATCGGCGTGAAATCAAGGCCGGTGCCCACCATCGTGGCGATGCCGATGATCGCGTAGAAGCCCTTGGCTTCACGCCAGTGGCGTTCCAGGCCTTCGGGCCAGCCGAAGGCCTCGGCCACCGCGTAGGCGGCGGAAGACGCCAGCACCGGCACGGCCAGCAGGCCGGTCGCGATGATGCCGAGCGAGAACAGCGCGAAGGCGAAGTCACCGGCCAGCGGCCGCAGGGCCTGAGCGGCCTGGCCGGCGGTCTGCACATCGGTGATGCCGGCGTTGTGCAGCACCACCGCGCCCATCAGCATCACGAAGAAGGCCACGCCGTTCGAGAACACCATGCCGATGACGGTGTCGAGCCGCATGCGCCGCTTCGCGCGCTGCAACGTGGCCCGGCTCTCGCCGCCAGCGGTGACGCCGTGCAGCCGCATTTCTTCGACCTCTTGCGACGCCTGCCAGAAGAACAGGTAAGGCGAGATCGTGGTGCCCAGGATCGCAACAATCATCATCCAGAACGCGGTGCTCGGAATGATGCGCGGCACCGCCAGGTCATACAGCACGCTGGCCCACGGAATGTTCACGGTGAATGCGGCCGCCACGTAGACGAACAGGGTCAGCGTCAGCCACTTCAGGATCGGCGCCAGGCGGCGGTAGGGCACGAACACCTGCAGCAGCAGCGTGACCACCCCGAAGGCGACCGAATGGAAGTGCTCGCCGCCGCCGACCACGAGTTGCAGCGCCTCGCCCATGGCCGCGATGTCGGCGGCGATGTTGATGGTGTTGGCCACCAGCAGCAGTGCGACGATGGCGAACAGGAAGGCCTTCGGCGAGTGGGCGCGCAGGTTCGCCGCGATGCCCTGGCCCGACTGCCGGCCGATGCGCGCGCTGACGAGCTGGATGCCGATCATGAAGGGCAGCGTGAGGAACACCGTCCAGAGCACGCCGGTGCCGAACTGCGCGCCGGCCTGGGTGTAGGTGGCGATGCCGGACGGGTCGTCGTCGGCCGCGCCGGTGACCACACCGGGGCCGACATGGCGCAGGAACGAGGGAATGCGGTGCGGCTTGCGCGCGCGGGACGGGGACATGACGAAGGCCTTCGGCCCGAAGCGTCGGCCGCTGCCCTGATGATCCCATGCGGCGCGGCGCGGCGCGTCGGCCGGCCGACGCCGCTCCCGGGTTGTCACATGGTGCGGGCACAAGCGCCGGCCCGCAGCGGATCTGCGCCGCAGGCCCCCCACACCGGCGCATCTTTCGTGATCGCCAAACGTTTCTTTCTACACGACCGGCATGATCCGCCTGCCGGAGCTTGAGGCCGACACGCCCTGAGCGCCGGATCAGGCGCGCAACGGTTCGGCGCCGGCCGCCGGGTCGGTCGCGTGGTCGAGGTCCGGCCGATACGCCGGGTCCACATGCGTCATCAGGTTCAGCACGCGGTGGCGCTGCAGCACGCGCCGCTGGGCCGCCACCGCGATGTCGTGGCCGGCTTCCACGGTGATGACCGCATCGACCTCGATGTGCGCATCGACCACGATCATGTCGCCCATCTTGCGCGTGCGCACATCATGCACGCCGGCCACGCCGGGGGTGTCGGCGAGGGTCTGGCGGATCGCCTGCACCTCGGCGTCGTCGACCGCGCGGTCCATCAAATCGTGCAGCGCGTCCCAGCCAAAGCTCCAGCCCATCTTGCCGACCATGAAGCCGACGATGAGCGCGGCGATCGGGTCGAGGATGGGGTAGCCCAGCAGGTTGCCGACGATGCCCAGCCCCACCACCAGTGAAGACGCCGCGTCCGAGCGCGCATGCCAGGCGTTCGCCACCAGCAGGCTCGACTTGACCCGCTTCGCCACCGCCAGCATGTATCGGAACAGCGCCTCCTTTGCCACCAGCGCGCCGCCCGCCACCCACAGCGCAATCACGTGCACCTGCGGCACGCTCTCGGGCGATTCGAGCTTGCGGAACGCCGACCAGAGCATGCCCATGCCGACCCCGAGCAACAGCACGCCGAGCGCCAGCGACGCCGCCGTCTCGAAGCGCTGGTGGCCGTAGGGGTGGCCTTCGTCGGCGTCCTTGCGGGCATGGTGGCCGGCGAACAGCACGACGAAGTCGGCCACCAGGTCGGACAGCGAATGCACGCCGTCGGCGATCAGGCCTTGCGACTTGGCGAAGATGCCGACGCTGATCTGCGTGGCGGTCAGCGTCACGTTCACCGCCACGCTGACCCAGGTGCTGCGCGTGGCGGCCTTGGCACGCTCAGCCGCAGTGTGGATGGCGTGCTCGGTTTCGTCGTCGAGGTCGGTGAAGTTCAAAGGGAGGGTCTCGGTGGGGCGGTGTCGAAAGCGCTCTGCGCCGGTGCAGCCGGCGCGCTCATTCTCGCTGCTCACGATGACATTCGCAGGGTGGCCACCGTGATCAGCCGGGGAGAGGCGGTACGCCGACAACGCGCCGACGGTCGCGAGCTGCGGGTTGTGTCCTACCGGCGCCGGTTGCTGCCAGCGGACAATGACAAGGCTGGCGCACGTCCCTTGCGCGTTGCGCGCGTCACCAGGAAGAGATCCCGCGAATGTCGCTGCCCGGATTGCTTGCAGACTATGGCTATATCGCCGTGTTCATCGGCTGCCTGCTGGAGGGCGAGACCATTCTGGTGCTCGCCGGTTACGCTGCGCAACAGGGCCTGCTGTCGCTGCCCGTGGTGGTGGCGCTGGCCTTCGTCGGTGGCACGCTCGGCGACCAGGGCTTCTTCTTCATCGGCCGGCGCTATGGCGTGGCACTGCTGCGGCGGTTCCCGAGCTTCACGAATGCCGCGCTGCGCGTGAACCGGCTGCTACTGCGGCACCATGCGTGGTTGATCGTAGGCGTGCGCTTCATGTACGGGCTGCGCATTCCGGGGCCCATCGTGATCGGCATGAGCGACGTGCCGGCCGCACGCTTCCTGGCGTTCAACGTGCTCGGTGCGGCGATCTGGGCGGTGCTGGTGACGGGGGTCGGCTATGTGTTCGGCCAGTCTTTGCACTGGCTGATGGCGGACCTGGTGAAGTACGAAGAGGCCGGCGTGCTGGTGATCATCGGCGTGGCCGTGCTGAGCTTGGTGATGCACCGGCTGCGGGCGCGCAACCGGTAGGTGATGCACACCGCCGCAACGGCGCACCGGTGCCGTCCGCCGGGCGGTTGCACGGGCCGCGTGGCGCGGCCTGACGCGGGCTTGTGCCGACGCTGACGCTATCCTTCTGCGACCGCTTTCAAACCAACACGCCGACATGCCTCACGCCACGCTTGCCCGCCCGATCCAGCCAGCCGACTACCTGGCCTGGAAGCCGCTCTGGGACGGCTACAACGCGTTCTATGGCCGCGAGGGCAAGACCGCCCTGCCCGACGAAGTCACGCAGGCCACCTGGCGGCGCTTCTTCGACCCGAACGAGCCCGTCTTTGCGCTGGTGGCGGAACGCGGTGGCGCCCTGGTCGGCCTCACCCACTACCTGTTCCACCGCAGCACGACCCGCATCGAACTGACCTGCTACCTGCAAGACCTGTTCGCCTTGCCGGCCGAGCGCGGGCTGGGTGTCGGGCGGGCGCTGATTGAAGGCGTTTGCGAACAGGCGAAGTCGGCCGGCATCAAGCGCGTCTACTGGCAGACGCACGAGACCAATGCGGCGGGGCGGATGCTCTACGACAAGGTCGCCAAGCACGCCGGCTTCATCGTCTACGCGCTCGACACCTGATCGCGATTCACTGCAGCGCGCCCGCCTCGCTCAGGCCGGCCCTGGCCGCAAATGCATCAACGGCAGCGCCGCAGCGGCCTTCACCTCGCCAAGCGAAAAACTGGTGTGCAGGTCTTTCACATGCGGCAGGTGCAAGAGCGTGTCGCGTGAGAACTTCGAGTAGGCGTCGAGGTCGGTCACGATGACCTGCAGCTCGAAGGTGCCCGAGCCCGAGATGTAGTGGCACGAGATCACCTCGGGAATGCGCCGGATCGCCTCTTCGAGTTCGAGGGTGGACGCTGCCGTGTTGCGGTCGGCGTCAATGCGCACGAAGGCGAGCACGCCCAGACCGATTTTGCGGCGGTCGATCTCGGCCCGGTAGCCGGTGATGAAGCCCTGGTCTTCCAGCCACTTGACGCGCCGCCAGGTGGGCGCTGCCGAGATGCCGATGCGGGCGGCCAGCTCGGAGTTCGAGAGCCGCCCGTCGCGCTGCAATTCACGCAGGATGGCGATGTCATAGCGGTCCAGGTCGGCGCCGTGGGTTTCCTCTGCGCCAGAGGCGGTGGTCTTCCCTGAAGTCGGCTTCTTGGGCGTCATTTGCTATCCATATGCAAAGTACAAGCAATATTATTGCTTTGACCGGCCAGATTCGAACCAAGATAGGAAAGACTTGCCGGGCCCGATTCCCTAAACTCTGGGTTGCGCTTCCTTGCCCGCCCCCGTGGTCACGAGTTGCGGTGGCGCGCTTCACTTTGCCCCTGAATCCTGGAGTGTCGAACGATGAACGCACCGCTGCCCGAGTCCATTCGCAAAGCCATCGAGACGGTCTCGCTCGACGACAAATACGCCCTCGAAAACGGCCGCGCGCTGATGAGCGGCACCCAGGCGCTGGTGCGCTTGCCGATGCTGCAGAAGAAGCGCGATGCGTTTGCCGGCCTGAACACCGGCGGCTTCATCAGCGGCTACCGCGGCTCGCCGCTCGGCGGCTACGACCAGGCGCTGTGGGCCGCGAAAAAGCACCTCGCGGCGCAGAACATCGTGTTCCAGCCGGGCGTGAACGAAGAGCTGGCGGCCACCGCGGTGTGGGGCTCTCAGCAGCTCGACCTGTACCCGCAAAGCAAGAAGTTCGACGGCGTGTTCGGCATCTGGTACGGCAAGGGCCCGGGCGTGGACCGCTGCTCCGATGTGTTCAAGCACGCCAACATGGCCGGCACCAGCAAGCACGGTGGCGTGATCGCGCTGGCCGGCGACGACCACATCGCCAAGAGCAGCACGGCCGCGCACCAGAGCGACCACATCTTCAAGGCCTGCGGTCTGCCGGTGTTCTTCCCGAGCAGCGTGCAAGACATCCTGGACATGGGCTTGCACGCGTTCGCGATGAGCCGCTTCGCGGGTGTGTGGTCGGGCATGAAGACGATCCAGGAGATCGTCGAATCGACCAGCAGCGTGTTCGTCGACCCGGACCGCGTCGACATCGTCATCCCCACCGATTTCAGGATGCCCGAAGGCGGCCTGCACATCCGCTGGCCCGACGCGCCGCT
This sequence comes from Burkholderiales bacterium, assembly GCA_947474415.1. GTDB lineage: Bacteria > Pseudomonadota > Gammaproteobacteria > Burkholderiales > Burkholderiaceae_C > LMDS01. Next base: position 6,284 of record CANJKD010000060.1, read on the forward strand.
GGAGCAGGAAGCCCGGCTGATGGACCACAAGTGGTACGCGGCGCTGGCCTATGTGCGCGCGAACAAGCTGAACCACAACGTGATCGAAGGCCCGAACGACCGCTTTGGCCTGATCGCTTCGGGCAAGGCCTACAACGATACCCGGCAAGCGCTGCACGACCTCGGCCTCGACGACGACGAATGCCGCCGGCTCGGCATCCGCCTGCACAAGGTCAACGTGGTGTGGCCGCTGGAGGCCACCATCACGCGCGAGTTCGCGAAGGGATTGCAGGAGATCCTGGTCGTCGAAGAGAAGCGCCAGGTCATCGAGTACCAGCTCAAGGAAGAGCTGTACAACTGGCGCGCCGATGTGCGCCCCAACGTGCTCGGCAAGTTCGACGAAGCGGACGGAGATGACAGCGGCGGCGAGTGGAGCCAGCCCAACCCCGGCCAGAACTGGCTGCTGCGCGCGCAGGCCGACCTCACGCCCGCAATCATCGGCAAGGCGATCGCGAAGCGGCTGAAGAAGCTCGGCGCGGGTTCTTGGATAGACGCCGACACGCTGGCCCGCATTGACGCACGCATCGCGCTCGTCGAGGCCAAGGAACGTTCGATGGTCGTGCAGGCGGTTGACAGCGGCGAGCGCACCCCGTTCTTCTGCAGCGGCTGCCCGCACAACACTTCTACCCGCGTGCCCGAAGGCTCGCGCGCGGTGGCGGGCATCGGCTGCCACTACATGGCGGTCTGGATGGACCGCAGCACCGTCACCTTCTCGCAAATGGGCGGCGAAGGCGTGTCATGGGTCGGCCAGGCGCCGTTCACGACGGACAAGCATGTGTTCGCGAATCTCGGCGACGGCACCTACTACCACTCTGGCCTGCTCGCGGTGCGGCAAAGCATCGCGGCCAAGGTCAACATCACCTACAAGATCCTGTTCAACGACGCGGTCGCGATGACCGGCGGGCAGCCGGTGGACGGCACCTTGCGCGTGCCCGAGATGAGCCGCGAGCTGGATGCCGAAGGCGCCGTCAAGATCGTCATCGTCACCGACGAGCCGGAGAAGTACGACGACGGTGACGTGGCCGTGCGCCTCGCCAAGGGCGTGACCGTGCACCACCGCGACGAGCTCGATACCGTGCAGAAGCAGCTGCGTGAAGTGCCCGGCTGCACCATCATCATCTACGACCAGACCTGCGCCACCGAGAAGCGCCGCCGCCGCAAGCGCGGCACCCTGGTGGACCCGGCCAAGCGCGTCATCATCAACGAGCTGGTATGCGAGGGCTGCGGCGACTGCTCGGTGCAATCGAACTGCCTGAGCGTGGAGCCGGTCGAGACCGAGTTCGGCCGCAAGCGCCGCATCAACCAGAACTCCTGCAACAAGGACTACTCCTGCACCAAGGGCTTCTGCCCGAGTTTCATCACGGTCGAAGGCGGGCAGTTGAAGGGCAAGAAAAAAGATGCTGGGCGGCCGAATCCGTTCACGTTGCCGCCGCTGCCTGAGCCTTCATTGCCGCTGGCCCGAAATGACGATGATCGTCCCTGGGGCATCGTCGTCGCCGGGGTCGGCGGCACGGGTGTCATCACCATCGGCCAGCTGCTCGGCATGGCCGCGCACATCGAAGGCAAGGGCATCGTCACGCAAGACTCGGCCGGCCTGGCGCAGAAGGGCGGCGCGACCTGGAGCCACATCCAGATCGCGAACCGCGCCGACGCGATCCTGACCACCAAGGTCGGCACCGCCGAGGCCGACCTCGTGATCGGCTGCGACCCCATCGTCACCGCGAACAAGGCCACGCTGGCGGCGGTGCGCGAAGGCCGCACCTTCATCGCGATGAACACGCATGGTTCGCCGACGGCTGCCTTCGTGAACAACCCGAACTGGCAGTTCCCGGCCGGCAACTGCGAGACCGCCGTGCTGCGCGCGGCCGGTGCCGCCCACATCGGTGCGCTCGATGCCGACCAGCTCGCTGTGCAGCTCGTTGGCGACTCGCTGTACACCAACCCGCTGATGCTCGGCTACGCCTGGCAGAAGGGCCGCATCCCGCTCAGCCATGCCGCGCTGGTGCGCGCCATCGAGCTGAACAACGTGCAGGTCGAGAACAACAAGCTCGCCTTCGAATGGGGCCGGCGCGCGGCGCATGACCTGGACGCGGTGCAGGCGCTGCTGAAGCCCGAAGGGTCGGGGTCACAGGTGATCGAATTCATCAGGAAGACCGTGAACCTCGACGACATGATCGTCAAACGGGTCGAGTTCCTGACCGGCTACCAGAACGCCGCGTATGCGCAGCAGTACAAGGCGTTCGTGGAGAAGGTGGGTGCCACCGAGTCACCGCTGAACAGCAAGAAGTTGACCGAGGCCGTGGCCCGCTACCTGTTCAAGCTGATGGCCTACAAGGACGAGTACGAGGTGGCACGCCTGCACACCGACAAGAGTTTCCTGGCCAAGGTGGCAGCGCAGTTCGAGGGCGACTACCAGCTCAACTACCACCTCGCGCCGCCGTTCACCGCGAAAAAGAACGACAAGGGCGAGTTGCAGAAGAGCCAGTTTGGCCCGTGGATGCAGACCGG
>CANJKD010000061.1 GCA_947474415.1 Burkholderiales bacterium
CAGCACCGCAGCGCCGCCGCGCAGCGCGAGCTGGCGGCAGAGGCTGTCATCGGTTTCGAGGTTGCTGATCGTGAAGCCGCCGCCATGCAGGTACAGGCACACCGGCCGCACGGCGCGCGAGGGCGCATAGAGCCTGGCGCTCAGCAAGGCGCCATCACCTGCCGGCAGCTGAAGGTTCTCGACCCGCGCCAGCGGGGCGCGCGGCAGTTCGAGCACCTCGGATGCCGATTGATAGGCCTGGCGCGCCTGCGGCGCCGTCATCGAATGGAAGGGTGGCCGGTCGGCGCGACGGATCTGGTCGAGCAGTTTCGCCATCTGCGGGCTGAGAAGTTTCTGGCTCATGAAATTGGAGAAAATGCCGGCGCAGTGTGCCAGACCGGGCGCCGCCACCGCACCCGATCTTCGACGCCCGTTCAACTCCCCCGCGAGCCCCGACCGCCATGGCCTTCATCAACTACATCACTCAGATCCAGCTCGACTTCGGCAGCCTCAAATTGCTGCCGCAGGAATGCGAGCGCAGCGGCATCCGCAAGCCGATGATCGTCACCGACGCCGGCGTGCGAGATGCCGGCCTGCTCGACCGGGCGCGCGCCGCACTCGGTGCCCTGCCCTACGCGGTGTTCGACCAGACGCCGTCGAACCCGACCGAGGCTGCGGTGCGGGCGGCCGCCCAGGTGTACCTGGCACAAGGGTGCGATGGGTTGATCGCGGTCGGCGGCGGTTCGAGCATCGACCTGGCCAAGGGCGTGGCCATCGCCGCCACCCACGAAGGCGCCCTGACAAGCTACGCCACCATCGAAGGCGGCAGCCTGAAGATCACGGCGCGCGTGGCGCCGTTGATCGCCGTGCCCACCACAGCGGGCACCGGCAGCGAGGTGGCACGCGGCGCGATCCTGATCGTCGACGACGGTCGCAAGCTCGGCTTCCACAGCTGGCACCTCGTGCCCCGAACCGCCATCTGCGACCCCGAACTCACACTCTGCCTGCCGCCCTTCCTGACCGCCGCGACCGGCATGGACGCCATCGCCCACTGCATGGAAACTTTCATGGCGCCGGCCGTGAACCCGCCGGCCGACGGCATCGGCCTCGATGGCCTGGAGCGCGGCTGGGCCCACGTCGAACGCGCCACGCGCGACGGCCAGGACCGCGATGCGCGCTGGAACATGATGAGCGCCAGCATCCAGGGCGCGCTGGCGTTCCAGAAGGGCCTGGGCTGCGTGCACAGCCTCAGCCACAGCCTGGGCGGCGTGAACCCGCGCCTGCACCACGGCACCTTGAACGCGATGTTCCTGCCCGCCGTGCTGCGCTTCAATGCCGGCACCGATTCGATGCGCCGTGACCGACGCCTGACCCGCATGGCGCACGCGATGGGCATCGGCGCCTGCGATGAGCAGGGCACCGAGATCGCAGCCGCTCTGGTCGCGATGAATGCGCGGCTCGGGCTGCCCGCAGGACTGGCCGCGATGGGCGTCACACCCGATTTGTTCGAGCGCGTCATCGACGGCGCCATGGCCGACCACTGCCACCTGACGAACCCGCGCATCGCGACGCGCGAAGACTATCGGCAGATGCTCGAAGCGTCGATGTAAGGCGGCGTACAGGACCAGACCGCAGGCTCGATTTCAGAAGATCGAGTCGCGGTCGACGCCGTCGCGTGCCATGCGGCGCTTCAGCTTCACCAGCGCCTCTTGCTGGATCTGCCGGACCCGCTCGCGTGTGAGCCCGAGCCGCTCGGCCAGCACTTCGAGCGTCTCGGGCTCGCGGTCGCCCAGGCCGTAGCGGCCGGTCACGACCTCGCGCTCCCGTGGATTGAGTTCGTCGAGCCCGTGCCGCAGCAGCAGTTCGACCTCGTTGCCCAACGTAATGCTTATCGGGTCGGATGCGCCGTCATCGGCCACGCTGTCGAGCAGCGACTCGGCGTTGCCTTCGCTGTGGTCCAGTGGCGCGTCTAGCGAGGTGGGCTGTTCGGCGTATTTGAGCAGGTCGGAGACCTCCTTCACAGGCCGGCCCACTGCCGCCGCCACGTCTTCGATGCGCACCGGCTGATCGCCGGTACCCCGGCTTGCAGCGACGGCTTCGAGTGCGCGCCTGGCCTTCAGCACATGGTTGAGTTCGCGCACGATGTGCACCGGCAGCCGCACCAGCCGCGCCTGGTGCACGATCGCGCGCTCGATGCTCTGGCGCACCCACCACGACGCGTAGGTCGAGAACCGGAACCCCCGCTCGGGCTCGAACTTCGAGATCGAATGCATCAGGCCAAGGTTGCCTTCCTCGATCAGGTCGGGCATCGGCAGGCCGCGGCCCAGGTAGTTCTTGGCGATGCTCACAACGAGCCGAAGGTTGTGTTCGATCATCGCCTGGCGGGCTTCAAAGTCGCCCTGGCGGGCCCGCGTGGCGGTCTCATGTTCCTGTTCGGGCGTGAACAGCGGGGCGCGCCGGATCTCGCGCAAATACGCCTGCAATGTGTTGCCGAGATCGGGCTCGCCAGCGGCCAGTTCATGCGCGGCGGATCCACCGTTCAAGAGCGTGGCATCGACATCGGCATCGGTTGTCGGCCGTACAACCTCGCCCTCCAGCGGTGTGCGCTTTCTGGGCATATTCGTTCCCGGTTCAGCCGCGCCTCAGCGTGGCGGCAGCAGCTTCGCCGGGTCGATCGGCTTGCCCTGCTTGCGGATCTCGAAGTGCAGCTTCACGCTGTCGGCGTCGGTCGATCCCATTTCGGCGATCTTCTGGCCACGCCGCACCGCCTGTTCCTCCTTGACGAGCAAGGTCTGGTTGTGCGCGTAGGCCGTGAGGTAGGTGTTGTTGTGCTTCAGGATGATCAGGTTGCCGTAGCCGCGCAGGCCCGAGCCGGCATACACGACGCGCCCATCGGCAGCGGCCAGCACCGGGTCGCCGGCCTTGCCGCCCATCACGAGGCCCTTCACCTTGGCATCGTCGAAGGGCGCGATCACCGCGCCGGCTGATGGCCAAGCCCAGTTCACGTCGTCGTCGCCTTCACGCGCCAAGGCGGCCACCGGTGCCGGCGTGGCCGCAGCCACGGGGTTCGAGGCCGCAGCGCTGGCGGAGGGCGCTGCGCCTTTCGCATCGAGCGGTCGGGTCTCGACCTTCGCGGTGGTCACGGCCCGTGCCGCGGCTGCGCTGGGGTCGATGCCGGGCGCAACCACGCGCAAAACCTGCCCGACCTCGATCAGGTTCGGCTTGTCGAGGCTGTTCCACTTGACCAGGTCACGCCAGTTCTGACCATTGTCGAGGCCAATGCGGATCAGTGTGTCGCCCGGCTTCACCGTGTAGTAGCCAAGCTTGCCGGCGTTATCGGCGCCCGGCAGTGGCTTGGCCGAATCTGCGGTGACCGCGCCGGCGGTCGCACCATTCGCCAAAGGAGCGCTCCGCGACGCCGCGTTACGGTCTTCGACAGGCGCGCGGTTTGGCGTGGTCGTGCAACCCGCCAACACCATCAGGCCCGCCAGGGTTGCTGCCCCCCTCCATCCCGAGTACGGAGTCGATTCCGGCTTCGATGCCATCCCAATGCGCTGTTCATTCATCGTCTTCATGTCCCGAGCCCTGATCGTAGCGGGACGAAATTGACCGCCTCAAAAACGGTGTGCTTGCAACCTTGCTCGGTACGGTCCACGACCACCAGAACCTGCTGCTGCGTGCCGGCCTTGCGCAGCGGGGACACCAGGCGCCCGCCCACCGCCAGCTGTTCGAGCCAGGCCGGCGGAAGCGCATCGCCGCCGGCCGCCGCAATGATGCTGTCGTAGGGCGCGTTCGGCGGGTGGCCGAGCATGCCATCACCATACACCAGCCGAAGATGCACCGGCCGCATCTGCGCGAGCAGTTCACGCGCCTTGTCGTGCAGCGGGCGCAGCCGCTCGACCGAGACCACATGCTGCGACACGGCCGACAGCACCGCAGCCTGGTAGCCACAGCCGGTGCCGATTTCGAGTGTGCGCCCGAGGTGACCGCCGCGCCTGGCGTTCGCACCGCCGAACAGCAACTCGATCATGCGCGCCACGACGGACGGCTTGGATATCGTCTGGCCATGCCCGATCGGCAGGCTGGTGTCTTCATAGGCCTGCGTGACCAACGCCGAGTCGACGAAACGGTGGCGTTGCACCGTGGCCATCGCCTCCAGCACCTGTTCGTTGACGACGCCGATGCCGCGCAGACGCTGCACCATTCGCATGCGAACATCGTCGGAGTCCAGCCCCAAGCCACCGGGCGCGATGCGCCGCGTGGCATCGCGGTGGGCATGTGCCAGCAGGCGCTGCGGGCGCAGCACGGCGCGCGACGAGTTAGGCGCGCTGCCGACCTCATCGAGCCGCAGCGGAAATTTTGCGCCGCGGGCCGGCGGAGAGGTCATGCAGCGCCCCGCCCCAGCCAACCCGACCACGCGGGCAGTTCAGCATGGTCGGTCAGGTCGACCTGCAATGGTGTGATCGACACCTGGCCGTTCGCGGTGGCGTGAAAGTCGGTGCCCGGGCCGGCTTCGCGGGCATCGCCCGCCGGGCCGATCCAGTACAGCGTGTCGCCATGCGGGCTGAGCTGGCGGATCAGCGGTTCGCTGGCATGGCGGCGGCCCAGGCGGGTGATCACGCGCGGCAATTGCTGCGCATCGGCACGGTTCGGAATGTTCACGTTCAGCAACCAGGGCACGGGCGCCGGCGGGTGGCGCAGCACTTGCTCGATGATGCTGCGCGCCACGCCGGCCGCCGCATCGAGGTCGCCCCAGCCCTTTTGCACCTGTGAAAACGCGATGGCGGGGATGCCGAACAGAAAGCCTTCCATCGCCGCCGCCACGGTGCCCGAGTACAGCGTGTCGTCGCCCATGTTGGCGCCGTTGTTGATGCCTGAGACCACCAGGTCGGGGCGGTGCGGCAACACGCCGGTCAGCGCCAGGTGAACACAGTCGGAGGGCGTGCCGTTTATGTAGAGGAAGCCGTTGCTTGCGGTGTGCACGCGCAAGGGCCGGCCCAGCGTGAGCGAGTTCGACTTGCCGCTGGCGTTCTGCTCGGGCGCCACGATGTCGAGTTCGCCCAAGCCCTCGCAGGCCTTCACGAGTGCCGCCAGGCCAGGGGCAAGATAACCGTCGTCGTTGGCAATGAGAATTCGCATGGCTGGATTGTATGGACTCGTCACGTCGGTGACGCTGGGAAACGGGCGGCCTGCTTATCATCAGTAAAGAGCTTCTTTCCAACATTCCCGGAGACTTCCCATGCATGCCTGGCTTTGCGAAAACCCGACAGGTGTCGAGGCCTTGAACTGGAAGGAACTGCCCATGCCCGAGCCACAAGCGGATGAAGTGCGGGTTGCGATCCGGGCCGCGAGCCTGAACTTTCCCGACCTGTTGATCGTGCAGAACAAGTACCAGATGAAGCCGCCGCTGCCTTTCGTGCCGGGCTCCGAATACGCGGGTGTGGTCGAGGCTGTGGGTGCCGACGTGAAGCACCTGAAGGTTGGCGACCACGTGGCGGCATTCGGCGGCACTGGCGGTTTTGGCACCCATGCCGTTGTGAAAGCTGCGCTTGCAATGCCCCTGCCCGCAGGCTTCCCGTTCGACGACGCGGCGGCCTTCGTTCTGACCTATGCCACCGCGCACCATGCGCTGCTAGACCGCGCGGCCCTGAAGGCCGGCGAAACCGTGCTCGTGCTGGGCGCGGCCGGTGGTGTCGGGACCGCAGCGATCCAGATCGCCAAGGCGGTGGGTGCCCGGGTTATTGCGGCGGCATCGAGTGATGCGAAGTGCGAACTTTGCAGGCAGATCGGTGCTGACGAAACCATCAACTACAGCAGCGCCAATCTGCGCGACGAAATCAAACGGCTGACTGGCGGCAAGGGCCCTGACGTGGTCTACGACCCGGTCGGTGGCGACTTGGCCGACCCCGTGTTCCGTTCCATCGCGTGGCGCGGTCGCTACCTCGTGGTCGGGTTCGCGCAAGGCGGCATTCCGGCCCTGCCCTGGAACCTGGCACTGCTCAAAGGGGCATCGATCGTCGGCGTGTTCTGGGGCGACTTCGCACGGCGCGAACCAACGGCCAACGCCGATATGTTGGCCGAGTTGGCGCAGTGGTACGCCGTCGGCAAGGTCAAGCCCGTGATCGACCAACGCCTGCCGATGCAGGCGTTGCCGCAGGCCTTCGCGCGCATGGGCACGCGGCAGGTTCGGGGCAAGCTCGTGATGGTCAATGATTGAGCGGCGCGCCTGACCTTTGCTGGCTGGCACCCAGCGCCGATTGAGCTACCATGTGCCGAAGAAAATAACACAAGGTCAAAGGAGCATGGCAGTCAAGGTACTCATCGTTGAGGACAACCCGGTCGCACGCAGCTTCCTGACGCGTGTCGTGCGAGAAAGTTTCAGCGATGCGCTGATGATCACCGAGGCCGGTGATCTGGAAACCGCCCGGCGCCAAGTGGCATCGCAAGGTTCGGGCGTTTCCAGCACCGACCCCTTCAAGCTGATCCTGGTCGACCTTGAACTGCCCGACGGCAACGGCATGGAATTGCTGGCCGAACTGGTGCATTACCCGGCCACGAAAATCGTCACCACCTTGTATTCCGACGATGACCACCTCTTCCCGGCCCTGCAGTGCGGCGCCGACGGCTACCTGCTGAAGGAAGACCGGTTCGAGGTCTTGGTTGAAGAACTTCAAAAGATCGTGCGCGGGCAGCCGCCGCTGTCACCTGCCATCGCGCGCCGGCTATTGATGCACTTCCGCCGCGGCCCGCTTGGGTCGGCAGGGGCCAACGTCCACGATGCGCCGCCGGCGTCGGGTTTCCAGAGCAGCCGCCCGGTGCTGATCGGCCGCGGTGCGCCGCTCGATCATGAACGCCTGACACCCCGCGAGAGCGAGGTGCTGACCTACCTCAGCAAGGGTTTCACGATCAAGGAAATTGCCAGCCTGATGGGCATCAAGTGGTTCACCGTGAATGACCACATCAAGTCGATTTACAAGAAGCTCAACGTGTCGAGCCGTGCCGAAGCAGCGGTTCTGGCCAGCAAGCAAGGCCTGGTCTGAGGTACGGCCTTGCCACAAGACGGCTCTGACCGGCGCGACGCAGGCCTGAAAAACACCTGGCCCGGCGGCGGTTCCCCCACCTGGACCGGCTTCCCGATCAGCGCAGACTCCGAACTCGAACCAGGCCAGGGCCACCCTGCCGCAGAGCCGTCGGAGCCGCTGATTCAGCGGCGTGGTTGGCGGTTGCAAGTTCTCTTCATGTGCGCGCTGGTGGGTCTTTCCAGTGTCGGCATTTTGGCCCACCAACTGGGTTCGCGGCCGCACGTCGATGCCAGTTGGCGTGCCGATGGCCGCGGTCGGATCGAACTGGCTTCAAGTGCCGACCCGCTGCTTCAGCCCCATGTGGGCAAGGAAGTGGCCGGGGTTGCCGGTGGCGCCATCACGGTCGACATCACCAGCCTGCAAGGCTTGCAGCGCTCGTCCCGCTGGCTGGTGAAAGACAGTGATCGAGCCCGCCATCTTGTGCTGCACGAACAACTCGCGCATTTGTTCGTTGGAGACGAAGTTCGTCTGCATTTCGACGACGGTGCCAAGGTCACCGTGCGGACGACGCCGCGTGGCATCACAGGCCTGCCCGTCATGTTCTGGTTCCTTGCCGCCTTTGGCCTCGGCGTGGCGTTGGTCGGCACGTCGGCGCTTCTCTCGACTCCGTCCGGGCGCAACCTGGCGTATGCCGTGATGGCACTGAGCCAAGGCGGCAACCTGGTGTTCATGGCCATCGAGGCGACGCTGGAACTCGGCTTGCCGATGCCGTTCGCGCGCCTCGACATGCCGGTTCGAATGGCGCTCGACCTCGTGACGGCTGCGGCCATGGTGAATGCTGTTTGCCTGAACCCTCGGCGCCTGCCGAGTGCGATCTGGATTGCCGCCAGCGGCTGGGTTTTCGCGGCCGGCATAGCAGGCCTGTTCTTGGCCGGCATGCTGCCAAACGCATGGTGGTGGACGCAGGTGGGCGTGGTCGCGCTCGGTCTGTTCGCCACCGGCCTGTTAGGTTGGTCTTACAGAATTGAACCCCACCCTTTCGCCATCGTGCTGCAACGATTTTCCTTCGCAGCGATCGCCACCTGGACTTTGCTTACCGTGGCAGTGGCTACTGCTGACCAGTCGGCTGCCTCGGCCCACAACGTGGCCGACGTCGCTTCGATGGTCTGGTATGTGTTCTTTGGTTCGGTGTTGTTGCTCGCGCCCTTTTTCGTGAAGTCGCAAGACCGCCTGCGCGAGTTTTCCTTGATGGCCGCCATCACCACGGTGGCCATCTCTCTTGACGTGCTGCTCGCGGGTGCGCTGTCGCTTGAACCATTTGCGTCGCTGACCGTTTCGTTGTTGCTTTCGCTCACGATCTACGTCTTGGCGCGCCGCTGGATCCTGAGCCAGCCGATGGGGAGCAGCGTGCTCATCACCGAGCGCATGTTTGAACAGCTCTATCGAATTGCCCGCGAGGTCGAGGCCCGACCGGAGCGAACCGCGACGCTTCTTGCCCAACTGCTGGGTGAACTATTCGATCCCCTCGAAATCGACGTGATTGATCGCCAGTCTCGAAAGTCGCGCGTGACCGGCGATGGCTCCGGCATGGTCGTTCCCGTGCCATTGCTCGGCGGTGACGAAGTGGCGTCCGCTTCAGTGATGATTCGCTTTGCGCAGAGCGGGCGGCACCTGTTCAGCTCGGAGGATGCCCGCCTGACAGACCGCATCGTCGAGCAGCTTCGGCGCGCGGTGCACTTCGACAAGGCGGTGGAGC
>CANJKD010000062.1 GCA_947474415.1 Burkholderiales bacterium
CCGAAAGTCAGGGACGTTATTGGCCATGATCTGCAGCTCCGCCAGCAAAACAGCCGAATTCATGGTCGGGTTTAGAGAAGGAACGTTCATGCTGCTGCCCGTCTTGTACGCCGCGCAGGACCGGCTGCCGGCTTCCACCCCCGCAAATCATCCAGCGTAAACCCATGCGAGCGTGCCTCCTCAGACACAAAGCCCTTGTAGTACGCGCCCATGCGCTCCCCAAAAACCGGGTCCACCTCGTTGTGCCATTGCTCCAGCCAGGGCACCAGTTCTAGCAGGCCCGCCAGCACGGGTTGCAGGCGCGCTGCCTCCCAGCCTTCGCTTTCTTTCATCTCCAAGTAGTAGGCAGCCAACGCCGTGGCTTGCTGCAGGTGGTCCCAGCCAGCCCAGGCGATGGGCAGACTGCCATCGGCGCCGCGTTCGCAACCGGGGTAACTGACCCACCGCTCCTTGGGTACGTCTAGGCCGCCACGAAGGTCCCAGAACGTAGTCTTTAGAAAGTCCTCTTTTTTGTACTTTGGCGGCACGGGAATCGGGCCGATCTCCTCGGCCTTGCGTTCGTTCTGGTAACGCTTGACCTCAGCAGCCAGCCTTACTTCCACCCATTCCTGAGCCTCTTCCGTCAGTGAGCTGCCGGCGGACAATTTGAACCGCGTGAGTGCTTGTGAAATGAGTTCGGCGCGCCAACCTGGGGCTTCAAAGGTCACCACATCGGCATCAATGGCGTCTTCGCGCCGCTGCAGTGCCCAGGTGTCTTCCCACTGCGCACGCTTGCGAAGGCCCGTGTCGGAGTAGCGCAGGGCAGGCAGGAAGGGAACGGACTCTGCCGTGACCAAGCCGGCCACCAGTTGTGCCACGTCGAAGTCAGCGTGGCCCGCATACAGTGCGGCGATCTGCATGAACTCGGCGTCGCGCTGCACCGTGTCAGCCAGCCGGCTGGTGGTGCTGATTTGCGGCGGTTGATCGGGGCTGGAAACCCAGAGCACCTTCGACTCAAGGCGTGCCAGCAGCCAGTCGCGCTGGGCAGCTTGCTCCAGCGTATCCCAGGGCGTTGACTCCCAGCGGCGCTTGCATGCCGCAGCTTCGACTAGGCCAATGCTCCGGTCGGTCTCGATCAGCGTGATGCGGCGCTGTACTACGGTGCAATATTCTTTAGGCCAGTGGGCTGGCATCTCGGCAGCAGGCTGGATGCCCAGCCACTCGAACCATCTGGTTTTCAGAGTGCCCGCTGCGATTCGACGCGCCATCACGATCTCGAAAGCACGTTCGCCCGGTCGAATGATCGGAGGTGTTCCATACTCGAGCGGCTCGGTCAAGAGCCCGTAGAGGTGATAACAGTGCCAGTCCAGCTCCTCCTGAGTCGAAACGAGCGCTTGACGCAATTGCTTAGCGCGCTCACATGCTGAACTGAGGGCTGCGGCTGTCGGGAGCTCCGCCGAAGCCATTAAGGTAGCCGGCTGGATAGCAGCCAGTTGTTGGGACAACGTCCGGATTTGGCGAGCGTGTCCTATGGGCTTTTGATCTATGAGAGGGAAATCGGCCAGTTTTGTGGAGGTGAACTCATAGAAATCGTGCCACTTTTCATCCTTGCTACTGCCGCCGCCAGGTCCTCCCTTGTTGTGGCAAACCTGTTGCATCCAAAAGCATGCGACCGACGAATTCAATAGCCCTAGCAACCCTAAATGCGCGCTCTCGGAACTGCCGACGGGTAGTTTTATGACAGGAGCGGATCGATTGAAGACTTTGTTCCCTTGGTCAAGGACGAAATGGTTGTGTGTTGCTACGAATGCGTACGTTATTGTTAAATCCGCTGCAAACTTTTCACGAGAGATGTGTCCGTACTCGTACCAAGTGAACCCGCGCTGTATTTGAGTTTTCTTGAACCAAAGGCGATTTTTCAAACCTGTGGTGAGCGGCCAAAGCCAGCGAGTCACTTTTTCGTCGATGAACGGCTCGAAAGTAAATGGCCTATGAGGAAATAAGGCAATCTCGACGCTCTGAAGCGACCAGTCCCGAACTGCATCACCGACAACAAAACCCCTAATAGACGCCAAATCAAAGTCAACCCGATTCAAGGTACTGTTGCCAATGAGGTATGCATCGTCCTCCAGCGTGACAACAGCAATTCCCAGGTCAGCCACATCAGCTAGCCTTCGAGGCGCGAAGGATTCAATCTCCTGTCGAAGCTCTCCGGCGCCTCCACCGCCAATACTCCACGGGTGCTTGCCAAACGTAGCCCGCGGGGTGTCCGCGACGCTGACGAAGTCGCTTTCCGAGTTGGCAAAGTCGATTTGATCCAGAATGGCGCTCCACACCAGTCCACGCGCGGGGTCGGGCGGCGTATTGGGTTCACCCTTGATTCCCATCACTGTACGGATCGGCGCGTCTGCGGACACAGGCACACGGTGGCGGCCAAACAGGATCACAGTGGGCGTGCCGTGGCCGGGGATGTAGGCACCGGACGTGTCGATCACATGGCTCAGGTCCAGATTGGGCAAGACCTGCTCTATGAGCTTGCTGCCAAACTCGCGCTTCATGAAACTGTTGGAAGTGATGATTCCAACAAACCCGGCAGACTGGCCAGGGGAACCGTTTCGACCAGTGATAGCTAGCTCGAAGAACCGCTCGGTGAACGGCACCCCCAGAGAGTACTTACCTTTGCAGCTGGCGTACCGTAGACGGTACGCTGCGTTTAGTGCTGTGTCATTGACGATGATGTAGGGCGGATTGCCCACCACAGCGTGGTACTGCCGCCCGAGGATGCGCTGCACGTCCGTCAAGTCTTCAGTGGCATAGGCATGCTCCAAGCTCGTTCCCACGAAGTGTTCCGCTCCCTCAAACATGCCCTCCGTTACTGTCATGCCGAAGCGCTTGCCGTGAAGCAGGCTGTCGCCGATGGCCACATGGATGCGGAAGTCGGGCGCTTCGCTGAGCTTGTGCGTATCACTGGCCAGCAGCGCAGCCACCAGCAGCCGGAAGCGCGAAATCGCGATTGCAAACGGGTTCAGGTCTACACCGGCGACGGCATCCAGCGCCTTCTGGGCGATGTCGCGTCTGTTGCGCGAGGGCTCGGCGCGCTGCCATTCGTCCACGAAGCGGTGGAACGCGCCCAACAAGAAGTGGCCTGAGCCGCAAGTGGGGTCGATCAAGCTGGCTGTGAGGTAGCCGAACTCGCGGATGGCGGGCGTCAGTGTGCGGTCGAGGATGAACTCTTCGACGAACTCGGGCGTCTGCAGCAGCGCATAGCGCTTGCGGGTGGCCTCGCTCAGGTCTTGGTACAGGTCGCCCAGAAAGCGGGTGTTCCAGGTCGGGTCGGTGAAGTCGTGCGCCAGCGCGCCGGTGTTCGGGTCCACCTGCTGCCAGAACTGCCGTACGGCCATGGCCGCATCACCGCTGATGCCGAGCCGGAAGACCGGGTTGTGGCCCTCGTCGAAGAAGGTGTGCAGCCCGGGCAGCGCACCTGCCTCACGAAAGGACGCCAGCAGGTATTCGCGGTCGCTGTGCAGCGGATTGGCACGGAAGTAGGCCTCATGCCGATCGCGGGCCAGCGCCAGGTTGCCCGATTCAGGCGTGCCGCCCAACCAGGGGCGGTCGACCAGCTTGTTATCCTCGATGAAGCGCAGGAACACGCAGGACAGCAGCCAGTGCACGCCGGCCTGGGTGATGACCTGGTCGACCCAGGTCTCAAAGGTCTCGGCCGTGCGGTCGGCGTCGCGTGCGGCCTGCCACTCGGCTTGCAGACTGGTCTTGAGTTCAGTGACTTCGTCAATGCGACGCAGCAGGTCTTCTTCCAGGCGCTTGAGCAGCCGGGTGAGATCGGCAAGAAGTTGGGGGGCTTTGATCACGGGGTGGCTCTTCCTGGGGTCGCGGTGGTATTGGCCACGTTCCTAGCGCGGTGCTTGTTTTCGATCCAGGCCTGCGGCAAAGCCAGGGCACGGGTGTTGTGGATGTTGTTCACCATCGGCACGGCCACGCCGTCGATGACCGGCAAGCCTTGGTGGCTGGTGGGTAGCAGCAGCCACACGCTGTGGGTGTGGGCGGGGCGGCCGGCGCTTTCTTCCAGCTCGGTGATCAGCCCCATCAGGTCGTACCTGGCCAGCAGGCCGGCGCTGACCAGCAAAACAGGCGCAGGGCTGTTGAGCAGCGCAGACCGGAGTGCTGGCAAGGTGCGTTGAACCAGGCGCTGCAGGTTGATCCAATGGCGGCTGCCGCGATCGGCGGCGTCGGCTTGAAGTACGACGTTCCAGTCGACGCCAGCCGTCTTGGCCTGGTCGCGCAGGGCGGCCAGCAGCAGCGCGTCGAAGTTGACCCGCTGCACAAGAGCCGATGCGGCGGTGGCTGGTTGGCACAGTGTGCCGAATCGGTGCAGCAATTCAGCTTCGGCCCTGCGCGCAATGCGCGGGTGGACGGTGAGCACGAGCATGCCGCCTTGTTGCAGACTGCGCACCAGGCGGTCTTCCACCACTGAAGCCTGAGCCAGGTCTGCATCACCTTCAAGTGATGCCGACAACAGGGTGCCGTAGCGCGAAAACTGGGTGGTGGTGCCGGCGGTTTGGGCGTGGCCCATGGCGTTCAGGCAGTATGCCCCTTTGCCCTCTGCGGCAGAGGGCGTCCATGTTAGCGGCGCACCGGTTTCTTCCAGAAGTCGGTCTAGCGCGGGCCGGCTGGGTAAGGGTGCTGCTTCTGGATAGCGTCCTCGGACTCGGCCTTGTATATCCACCGGCGCCAGTTGCGGGGCACCGACCAGCGCACCGAGTGATTGCTTAAGGGCTTGCAGCGCCGCCATACCTCTTGGATACAGCTCTTGCCTACTGGACACGGCTGCCTTGCGCGATGCAGAAGCGGCCAGGCGGACCAGCCTGGTCGGCGCAAGGGCTGCCGGCAGCGCAGCGCCTGCGGTCAAGCTCGTATTGGCTGCATTGGGCAGAGGCACCCCACCCAAGGTTTCCAGCACGCGCGATGGGGGCAGCAATGGGTCAGCCTGGGCGCAGGCGTCCGCCGCAGCGCCAAGCTGGCGGGCGTACTCTGCCCATGGCGCGGCGCTTGCAATCAAAGTAGATGGCTCGTGGTCGAATGCTTCAAAGCGGGGCTTATCAAGGTGGGCCTCCGCCTCTACGGCGGCCCGCAGTACGGCGGTGGCCTGTCTCAAGCGTTCGGCGTCGTCTTGCGCAGCACAGCCGCGCAGCGCCAGCAAGGCCATAGCGCCTTCTGAGGCGCTCATCACCTGCCCCTGACTGTGCAGCAGCGTGTCGATTTGCTGACGCAGTTCGGTAAAGGCGGGGGTTTTTAACCAGCGTTCTCGGGCCTTGATGAGCGTGGTTGTAAGGGTGGTGCGGTCCACTTCGCCCGCCTGCGCAGAGTCGCCCAGGCTGGGCCATACACCGGCCTTCACAACGTCGTCGAGCCCCAGGTAGTAGGCCAGTGCAGCTTCTTCCGGTCGGTCGTCACCCGCAGGGCGGCGCGGCAGCAACAGGGCAGCCAGCTCATTGATGCTGACGGCGCCATCAGTATCTTCGGTGTCATGCGCTGCAGCGCGGCCCTGGGTCAGGTCCGGACGGCGGCGCGCCAGATCTTTCGCTGTGAGCCGGATCTCCTTGCGAATCTTGTCGCCCACACCGCGCAGGTAACGAAAACGGATGCGATCCACAGCAAGCAGTTCACGCGCGTTGTGGATGCCCATGCGTTCGAGCACGTCTTGGGCCTCCAGGCTGTAGCCCAGCTCGGCCATGGTGGTGAGCGGGGTTGCGGTCAGCGCTATCGCGCCAAAGCCACTGTCGGCAGCGCTGTCACCCGATTGGCCGGGATGGACGGTTTGCCTGGCCGTGAAGATGGCGCGCCAAGCGCGCAGCACTTCTTCGGCGTTGTCGAATCGTTCCTTGTAGTCGCGCCTGAGTGCCTTGGCGAAGAAGTTGGTGAAGCCCTCGCGGGTGACCGGATCGAAAACATCGCTCTCGATGCTGGCTTCAGCTTCGAGCATGGCTGGCGAGGTGTAGCCGTCGCCCCAGACGGGGAGCTGGCCCACCGCCATCTCATACAGGGTGACTGCCAGCGCAAATCGCTCGGCGTACAGATCCCAACGCGGCGGCCGGCGCATCGACAGAAATGGGTCTAGGTAGGGGTGCGTACCAGCCGTGATGTTGTCGGCGGGTGTGCGGCACAACGAGAAGTCGAACAGAACGAGTTGCAGCTTCTTATTTCGGTTCTCGGCGATGCCGATGTTCTCGGGCTTGATGTCGCGGTGGGCGACTCCTTCTGACTCAAGGTGGTTCACTGCTTCTATGAGCTCTTCACCGAAGCGCTGCAGCATGTCGAGCGACAGCCGGCCTTCGTCCTTGATCTTCTCGGCCAGCGTTCTGGCGCCAGCGCTCTTGAGCAGCAGCGCGGTGCGGCCTGCCACGGTGAGCGTTTCGCGGTGGGCAACGATGTTCTGGTGGTGCAGACGGGCGAGCACTTCGCCTTCGGCAACCAGGCGGTCGTTGTGAGCAATGTCACAGGCCACCTTGAGGATGTGCTCTTCTTCGCTGCCGTCCCTGCGCACCAGCAGGGCGTCGCTCGACGAGCCGCGCCCCACGCGCTTGACGACGGTGAAGCCGCCCTCCAGGCGGTCTCCGGTGCTGGCAATGCTGGGGTCGACGGTGGTTTCCGGGTCGGGGGTGGTCAGTTCATCTTCAACCCGGTCCAGGTCATCCAGGAAGCCCTGGATCGAGTCGTAGCGCGCCAGCAGGTCCGGGTAGGTGGCGAACTGGATCAGCTCTTGCTGCCGCGCGCCGCAGCCGTCCATGGTGTCGGACAGACGCAGACCTTGGCCGACACGCAGTTTTTCAGCCAGATCCAGCACCGACTCGGCCGGCGGCTGGCCGCTGAAGAGATAGTAGGCGATGCAACCGAGCGAGAAGACATCGAGGCTGGGGCCTTGCGCTGGGTCGGCCCGGGTGGTTTCGGGCGCCAGGTAGATCAGGACCGGGTCTTCTACATAGTCCTCGACGTGCCTTGTGCCAGTGGTTCGGTGTACCGTGTAAGGCGACGAGAGGTCGCCAACGTTGCGCGAGGCTAATTGCCAGTTCATCAGCCGCAGGTGCATTGCGCCGGTGTCTAGTCCGTGGACGAGGATGCTTTGCGGCCCCAAGGCGCGGTGGTACAAGCGCTTGGAGTGCGCATACTTGAGCGTTTCCGCGATGTCGCGGACGAGCTGCAGCCGCTGGGTGACGGTAAGGGTCTTGCCGCGCTCGCGCAAAAGGTGATCCAGGCGCACGGCTTTCGGGTCGTGATCGAAGATCAGCGCGGGCCCGAGTTCGGTTTCCTTGTAGTCCTTGACCTTCAGGATGCCGGGATGGTCGATGCCTTCGAGGA
Organism: Burkholderiales bacterium; assembly: GCA_947474415.1. Taxonomy (GTDB): domain Bacteria; phylum Pseudomonadota; class Gammaproteobacteria; order Burkholderiales; family Burkholderiaceae_C; genus LMDS01. The sequence continues at coordinate 7,351 of CANJKD010000062.1, forward strand.
TCTCGAATTCACGGCGCGCCTGCCGAACCCGCGCGGCGCGAATCTCGGGGCTGGAGGCCGTGGCCACCGTGTAGATGCGCACGCGCCTATGCACCGTGTCGATGCTGACGTGGCTGGCTTCCCAGTCCTGAAAGCCCTCGCCCTCGGCGAGCAACTTGGTGAGCCGGTAGTCGCCCACCTGGCGGTGCTTGTTGGAGGGGCGGATGCCCGCCTCAGCCAGTCCGCGGGCGATGGCACGCGCCTGGGCGGCGTCGACCGTGGTCGTCGCCCGGTTGGTGATGCCATTGGCTAAGGCGCCGACGATGCCGGGGTCATCCACAGTGCCCGGCCGCCCGTGCTGAAAGGTGGCCGTCTTGGCCAGACCCTCCAGTTGGCAGGACAGGCTGCTGGACGACAGAAAGATAGCCGGCTCGACGAAGGGGAGTCGGATCTTAGCCTTGGCGATAGCGGGCTGGCGGCGCAGCAGGCTGGCGAGGCGCTTGGCCTTGCGGTTGGCCAGGATGACTGGGTTGTCGTAGGTGTTGGAGCGCCCGTCGGTGGTCCAGGTCCAGCTGTGCGCATCGCCCCGCAGTACGCCAGGACGGCTCTTGATCTCGACCAGGAACAGTCCGGCGGGAGAAAGCACCAGCGCATCGACCTCGCTGACCTTGCCTTCGTCGTCGATGAACTCGAAGTTCGTCCAGACGTGCCAGGAATCGCGGTCGGGCAGGTTGCTGCGTAGCCAGTCCAGCGCTTCGCGTTCCCACGCAAAGTTGGACTCGGCGATGACGTGCCAACGGGCGGCGCTGAGGCTCATGGACTTTCCTCGGCGGCTTCTGGCAGGTGCTCAAAGAGTTCGCCCACCTGGCAGCGGAAGAGGCGGCACAGCAGGTCAATCGCCGGCAGATCGACTCTCGTGGCGGTCTCCTTGTAGAGCGCTGTGATAGTGCTGCGATTGAGCCCGGTCTCTCGCACGACATCAGAGATGCGGAGCTTGTCGCGCCCCATCAGGGTGGAGAGATTGCAGCGGATCATGGCCTTGTTTATGGGGTGGGGTGATGCGTAGAATAATAAAAAGCCGCACAGCGCAGCGTCAGTATAGGGCTGAACACGGTGTTTTTTGGCGAAGCATTCGCCAACCGCCGTCATTCCCGGCTCACCGTCGACTCCCTCGCCCCACCGCCGTCATTCCCGGCTACGACCGGGAATCCATGTATCAAATTGGCCTCTAGCCCTCGTCCTTATTGGGGTTCTAGCTATTTATTTAGTAGCAAATTCATTCCGCGACCTACACCTGCCGGGCGATGGGCACCAACTGCGCACTGAATACTTGAGCCACTTGGGCTGAAGATGTTGAATAATCCTCGCATGCACACCACGTTGGCCCCATACATGCGAGAGATTGCCGCGCTGTGCGA
>CANJKD010000063.1 GCA_947474415.1 Burkholderiales bacterium
GCCGAGCGCCGGGTCGAGCAATGACGCCTGCAGCTGGATGAAACCCGGCATGGCGGCCATCATCATGCGGGCGCCACCGTTGTCGAACAGCGAGCCGAACGCGACCAGCGCGTTGCCGAAGGTGTCGTCGCCCGACAGGGTTTGCATCGGCGCCCACGAGCCACCGTTCGGCGTGCCCAGCATGAGCAGGCGTGCGCCGTCGCGCGCCATCAGGCGCTGCCAGGTGTCAGGCGCCTCCAGCCGCATCGTGCGCGCCACCAGCCCGCCCATCGAGTGGGCCAGCAGGCGCACCGGCTGGCCGCTGCTGCCGCGCACCGCGAGCGCTGCGTCGACCGCCTTCGCGAGGCGCCGCGCTTCGTCTTCGATCGGGCGGCGCCAGTCGTACGCGAAGGGGATCACCTCATGCGTGTCGGCGAGCCGCTCGATCAGGTCGTCGTAGCTGCTGCCGATCGGGCCATCGGGCTCAACGCGGTCGGCGGTGGCCGGGTCCCAGGCGAGCTTCTTCAGGCCGTTGATGAAGCGGAAGCCGAGCCAGATGCGCTTGCCGTCGAGCTTCAGGTTCGAGCCGAGGATGCCGGGCAACACGAACACCGCCGGGCGGTCGGCGGCGCCCTGGCCGGAACGCGCCGGGCCGCCGCGCGAGCGTGCCACCGCCCTCGCGCCGCGGGTTCCGCCCGCGTCCTGCCCGGCCCACGACAGCGGGCCGATGGCGCTGAAACCGGCCGGCGCGGCATCGAGCAGCGCCGCCGAGATCGCGTTCACCGTGCTGTCGTTGGCGAAGTAGTTGAAGTGCGTGACCTTGCCGCCACGGTCGAGCAGGAAGCTGGCGCCGGCCCCTGCCGAATCGACGTCACGCGGGGCGCCGCCGTACATCGAGCGCGTCTGCACGACGAGGTCGTTGTCGGTCCAGTAGAAGGCATCGGACAGCAGCGTCTTGACCCACGAGCCGACCGAGTCGCCTTCAAGGTCACCGGCGACCACGCGCAACTCGCCGGGCAGCGAAGCTTCGCCGCGGTTCAGCCAGGCGACCACGGCGCTCTCGGGCATCATGGCCTCGATGCCGGGCAGCTCGGCCGGGTCGGCACGGCGCCGCGCCACCTCGTGAAGAAAGTCGACCAGTTGCGGCGCGACCGGCAAGCCGGCCAGTTGCAAGCCCCATTGCAACACCGACAGGTAAGCGTCGAAGCGTTTCGACGCCAGCGTGGTGCCGCGCGCCGGGCAGGCCACGCGCACCATGCGTTCGACCTTCAGGCCCTTGGCCTGCGCCATCGTCGCGAGCGCCTGAATGTCACGGCGGTGCTCGGCGTACTTGTCATCGGCGAACAGCGCCAACTCATCTGCCGTGACCGCGCCGCCACCGCAGGCCCGCGCCAGCACCTCGGCGACGAGGCCGCCGCGCGAGTGCGTGACCAGGTGCAGCCGCGCCCCGGCCGGCAGCGCGCGCACGAGGGTCAGGGCGTTGGCGATCGGGCTCACGCCCAGGGTCGGGTGGTCGAGCGCGTAGACGCGGTTCTGGTAGGCAGCGAACAGGCTGCACACGGTTTGCGGGTGCATCGTCCAGAGCTTGCCGAAGGTGCTGACGGTGTCGACGAAGGTGCCGTGCACGAGCACCAGCAGCGGCCCGCCGTCGGCCGCAGCGGGCACGGCATCGCGCTTGCGGCCGCTGCCTTTCAGCGAGGCTGGCAAGGCATCGGCCGACAGCTCGTAGACACCGACCTCCACGCCACCATCGACTTGTCGAGTGATCGCGGCGGTGGCCAGGCTGACCGCCGGGTCCTTCAGCAGGCCGGTGATGACGTCGAAGGCGCTCAGCACGGCCTGGCCCATCCAGCCGCGCGTGGCACCACGGGTGGCGCCGGATTCGAGGCCCGGCCAGCCGAGCTGCGCGCCGACGAGCACCTCGTCGCCCGCCATGCCAGCCGTCACCGCGGCCACGGCACTGCGCGTGCCGGCGCCCGCCTGGGCGCGCATCAGGTCGCGAGCGTCTTCCGGGTGCAGCACCAGCGTCGGGCCGTTGGCGACGGTCAGCACGACCACGTCTTCGCCGGGCCGCGCGGTGACGCGCACTGGCGCGCCGCCATCGCGTCGCGTGCCGACGCGCACGCCGGCCTTCAGGCTGCCGCGTGTTGCGGCCGATGCGGCGCCCGCAGCAACGGCTTGCAACTGGCCGGGGATGACGAAGGTGATGTCATGCGTGGCGGTGGCCATGGGGTGACTCCTGGTGCCTGGATGCTTGCGGCTACGGCCGGGCCTTGGCTGCTTGTGGCCTACACGGTGAACGGTGCCTGCGCGAGGAACGCGCCGGCCTTGCCGAGCGTGAACAGGTTCGGTGTCTGGGTGGCCGGCATCGCCGCCTTGATGCGGGCGTGGAAGGCACCGTAGTTGCCCTTGAAGGCGCCGTGGGCCCAGGCCTTCAACACCTGCTCGGTGAAGGCGCCGTTGTGGTCACCGTCCATCGAGGTCTGGTTGTCCTGGCAGCCGGACACCAGCACCACCGTCGGGTTGAACTTCTTCACGATGGCCTGCAGCCGGCCGCTGGCCGCGACGTTCGCCAGCGCGGTGTCGGGGTCGACCACTTGTTCGCCCGCAGCCTTCGCCACGTCGAGTTGCAGCTTGTCGTAGAAGGCCTGGTGCTCGCGGTAGACGCGCATCGCCACGGCGGCGGGCATCAGCTTCACGCGCTGGCCCGGTGGCGGTGGGGCCGGCGGCGCCCGGGTGACGGTGCCGCTGTGGCAGCTGTCGGACAGCACGAGGATGCGCACGCCGGCCTTGAACTGGCTCAGCTCGAAGTACAGCTCGTCGTCGATCAACTGGCCGTCGTAAAGGCACCAGGTTTCGTCCTGCTTGTCGGCTTCGTCGCCGCTCACGTCGGGCACCTGGCCGCCATGGCCGGAGTAGCTCATGAAGAACAGGTCGCCTGCTGACAAGGCCTTGGCTGCGCCGCGCATGCCGGCCAGCACATTCGCGCGCGTGCCCTTCTTCGTCAGCAGCACGGTGGGCTTCATGCCCCTGGACCTGGCAACGGCCGCCATGTCGTTCGCGTCGAACTCGCAAGCGGCGAGCGGGCCGTCCCAGCCCGCGTAGGCGGCGGCGCTGACGGCGTTCAGGCCAATGTGCAGCGACAGGGATTTCGGCCGCGCGGGGGCGGTGCTGACGGGCTTCTTGTCGGTGGCCATGGATCGCTCCGGGAGTTGGTCAGTGCACCCCGGCGCGTCACTCCGGCGCGCCGCAGGGGAGCGCATGATGGTCTTGCGGCGAGCCGCCTGGAAGCCCTAGTTCGTGGCGACGGCGCCCGCTCTTGCCGCAGACGTCGGCCAGCCCCAGAAGCGCGTTACCCGACCACGACTTCGCTGATCTGGATCACCGGGCTCAGATCGGTGTAGTTCGGAATGTCGCCCATGATTTCCTGCGCGTGCGGGCCGAAGCCGGCCTGGAACGATTCGACCGAATCGCAGAAGATGTGGCACATGCCGATGTACGTGGCCGGCGTTCCGGGGGCGCCGCCGGCCAGGCCCTTGTCGACCGTGTACGACTTGCAACTGTCTCCCATGCGTTGCTTCAGCAGCGGCATGTGGGTGTCGCGGTAGTAGGCGTGGTCGAACCGGGCGCCGGGGGTGTTGTGGTACATCACGCTGACCTTGATCATGGCTTGTCTCCTTGACGATGGTTGGGCGGCCAGCATAGAAGACGGCACCCGGCGAAGACATGCGCGCTTGCCCTTCGCGCTTTCCCCTCAAATTGCCAGCATCGGCCGGCTGCACGGAAATTTGTTGAGCCCGTTGTCGAATTGCGCGTTGACCGAACGTCATCAAACAGATGCGGCATCCGCTGCATCACCACCCGAGGAGAACCTGATGCAATACCTGTTGATGCTCTACGCCGACGAATCCCCGATGAACATCGCCTCGCCCGACGACGCGAGCAAGATGGCGCAGGCCCATGGCGCCTATGCGGAAGCGCTGGTCAAGGCCGGCGCGATGCAGGGTGGCCAGCGCTTGCGGCCGACCAGCGACGCCACCTCGGTGCGCGTGCGCGGTGTCAAGACGGAAGTGCTCAACGGCCCCTATGCCGAGACGCGCGAGCAGCTCGGCGGCTTCTACATGATCGACGTACCCGATCTGGACGCGGCGCTTGCGTGGGCGGTACGCTGCCCGAGTTCAAGCCACGGCACGGTCGAAGTGCGGCCGATCTGGGCCATGTGAGCCCCTCGTCGGACGAGGGGGTGAGCGCTGCAGCCGAAGCCGCCGCGCGCCGCAGTTACGGCAAGCTCGTCGCGTTCCTCGCATCGCGCACACGCGACGTGGCTGCGGCCGAGGACGCGCTCTCGGCCGCGTTCGAATCTGCGCTGCAAAACTGGCCGGCGCACGGCGTGCCCGCCAACCCCGAGGCCTGGCTGATGACCGCCGCGCGGCGCTCGCTGATCGACGCGGCGCGGCGCCGCAAGACCCGCGACGACGCGGTCGCCGACCTGCTGCTGATCGCCGACACCAGCAGCGAAGAGGGTGATGCCGCGCGCCGCGCCATCCCCGACGACCGCCTGCTGCTGATGTTCGCCTGCGCGCACCCGGCCATCGAGCGCAGCGTGCGCGCGCCGCTGATGCTGCAAACCATTCTCGGCTTCGACGCCGCCACGATCGCCTCGGCTTTTCTTGTCGCGCCGAGCGCGATGGGCCAGCGGCTGGTGCGCGCCAAGGCGAAGATCAAGCAGGCCGGCATCCCGTTCCGCCTGCCCGACCATGACGACATTGCCGAGCGGCTCGACACCGTGCTGGAGGCCATCTACGCCGCATTCACCGAGGGCTGGTCCGACCCGGCCGGCACCGAGGCACGGCACCGCAACCTCACCGACGAAGGCATCTGGCTCGGGCGGTTGATCGTGCTGCTGCTGCCCGACGAGCCCGAGGCGCTCGGCCTGCTCGCGCTGATGCTGCACGCCCAGGCGCGCCGCGCCGCACGCCGCGATGCGCAAGGCGGCTATGTACCGCTGGCGGAACAAGACCCGGCTTTGTGGAACGCGCACCAGATCGACGAGGCCGAGGCCTTGCTGTTGCGCGCCAGCGCGATGGGCACCAGGGGCAGCACGGGCCGCTACCAGCTCGAAGCGGCGGTGCAATCGGCGCATGTGATCAGGCGCCGCACCGGCCGTGCCGACTGGCCCGCCATCGCGCGGCTCTACGACGCGCTTGCGGCGCTGACCGGCTCGCCGGTGGTCGAGATCAACCGCGCCGTGGCAGTCGCCGAGACGCGCGGCGCGGCGGCAGGGCTGGCGGTGCTCGACGCCGTCGCCGATGACCCGCGCCTGGCCGACTACCAGCCCTATTGGGCGGCGCGCGCCGGGCTGCTGGCAGGCACCGGTGCGACGGCCGCTGCCGACGCGGCGTATGCCCAGGCCATCGGCCTGGAAGCCGACCCGGCCGTGCGGCGCTTCTTGCAGCAGCGGCGTGAGGCGCTTCAGGCGCGCTGACTCCGGTTCGCGCCGCCGGGTGTCGATTCAGGCCGCCGCGCTGGTGGTTCATCGCAGCCGGCCCGTGCTGCCGCGCAGCGGCCTCTGGCATCGGCCCCTACCGGATGGAAGAGGCTGAGCGCCTGGCCGACCGCATTGTCATCATCGACCACGGCAGCGTGGTGGCGAGCGGCACGCTGGCCGCACTGGTGCGCCTGCTGCCCCCAGCGCAGACGCTGCACATCGACATCGAGGGCACGCTCGACGCCGCCGTGCTGCACGCGCTGGCCGCTGGCGGCGCGCGCGTACGGCATCTGAGCTCGGGCCGCGCCAACCTCGAAGACGTGTTCCTCGCCTTGACCGGGCGCCAGCTTCGCGACTGATTCGGCGCCTGCGCCGTCGCCGAAAACCGACACCGGCGCGCCACCCTTGCGCGCCCCCAAGGACACCCCATGAATGCCTTCATCGCGCTGCTGCGCAAAGACCTGGTGCTGTATTTCTCGAACCGCCGCTCGGTGATCATGAGCATCGCCGCGCCGATCCTGATCGCGGCCTTCTTCGGCAGCCTGTTCGGCGGCGGCAGCAGCAAGCCCGCCAACATCCCGGTCGCGATCACCGACCTCGACCACAGCGAGCTGTCGGTGAAGATCGTTGCGACGATGCGTGCCGACAGCGCGCTCACCGTCAGCGATGCGAACGAGGCCGAGGCGCTGGCACAGGTCAAGGCCGGCACGTTGCGCGCGGCGGCCACGCTGCCGGCGGGCTTCGGCGCGAACGCCGGCCGCGCGATGTTCGGTGTTGCCGAGAAGCCCGTGATCGTGCTGAACTACGACCCCTCGCAATCGATGGTGCTGCCGCTGGTGCGCGGGCTGCTGGCGCAGCATGTGATGGAGAACGTGAGCCAGTCGGTGTTCGGCACATCGAGCCCGCTGCTCAAGGACATGCGCGAGCAGGTCACGGCGAATGCGCAGTTGCCGGCCGCGCGGCGCGATGAACTGGTCGCAATGTTCGACAGCATTGCGCGGGTGCAGGCGGCGGGCGGCGCGGCGAGTGCACCGGGGGCAGCCGCCGCAGCGGGCGCGGCCTCAGTAGCTTCGACACCGAACGGCGGCGCTTTCAGCGTGCCCTTCGCCACCCGCGAGGTCGAGGCGAGCGCGGGCACCGAAATCCACTACAACAGCTACTCGCATTCCTTTGCGGGCATGGGCGTTCAGTTCATCCTGCTGATGGGCGCGGACATGTCCGCCGGCCTGCTGACGATGCGCCGGCTCGGCCTGTGGAAGCGGCTGCATGCCGCGCCGCTGTCGCGCAGCAAACTGCTCGGCAGCCGCATCGCAAGCACGGCGCTGATCGCAGCGCTGGGCAAGACGCCCGAAGCGACACGCGGGCTGGCGATCCTGGCGACGCTGCTGCTGGTGATGCTGGGCGGTGCCTGGGTGCCGTCGTTCATCTTCCCGCAGTGGCTGCAGACGGCCTCACTGTTCGTGCCCACACGCTGGGCCATCGACGGGCTCGACGCCATGACGTGGCGCGGGCTGGGGCTGGACGCGGCGGTGCTGCCGGTGCTTGTGATGCTAGGCTTCACGGTCGTGTTCGGGGCGCTCGCGATCGCCCGCTTTGATTGGGAGGAGTGAAGAATGTCCGACTACCGGGCGACCATCCACTGGGCGCGCGGCGACGCAGTCTTCAGCGATGGCCGCTACAGCCGCCGGCACCTGATGCACTTCGACGGCGGCGCGGTGGTGCCGGCTTCGTCATCACCCCACGTCGTGCGCGTGCCCTTCTCCGACCCGGCGGCCGTGGACCCGGAAGAGGCCTTCGTCGCGTCGCTGTCGAGCTGCCACATGCTGTGGTTCCTGGACCTGGCCTATCGCGCCGGCTGGATGGTCGATGACTACCGCGACGACGCCACCGGCACGATGGCGCGCAACGCGGCCGGCCAGCTCGCGATGACCGTCGTGTTGCTCCGCCCCACCGTGGCCTTCGGTGGCGAGCGCCGGCCCGAGGCGGCCGAGGTCGACCGACTTCACACCCAGGCGCACGCCGAGTGCTTCATCGCCAACTCGGTGAAGACGGAGGTGCGCTGCGAGCCGGCTCACATGATGTAGGCGGCGCGCTGATCAGCGCTGCTCAACGATCACCGGCACCAATTGCAACCCGTCGCGCACGCGCTCGGCCACGTTGCGGGCCTGGTCGCGGTTCGGGTACGGGCCGGCCTGCAGGCGGAACATCGACGCCTCGCTGACGACCGCGAGCAGCGGCGACAGCCAGTCCATCTCAGTGGCCACGCGCTTCCGGAACCTCTCGGCGCCGTCGCGCACGCGGAACGCGCCGAGCTGCACCCAGAAGCCACGCGCAGGTGTGGCGGGTGCGGTCACGGCGCGGGCGGGCGGTGCATCGGCGATGGCCTCGGCGACCGGCTGCAAGGCGGCGAGAGTCAGCGGTTCGACTGCCGCGGGCGGCGCGGCTGAAGCAGCTGTAGCCACCACCGGCGGGGCATCGACCGGCATGCGCGTCGGCGCAGCCGCCGCCACGCGGACCGCATCGCCCTCGCGCCGCCAGGCGCCAGTGCGGATGGCGTCGAAGGTGATGCGCTCCAGCTCCACCGGCGTCACGCCACGCAGCACATCGAGCTTCAGCGCGGCGGTATAGCTCAGGTCGACGATGCGGGTGCTGTGGAACGGCCCGCGGTCGTTGATGCGCACCACCACCTCGCGGCCATTGGCCGGGTTGCGCACGCGCGCATAGCTCGGGATCGGCAGCGTGGGGTGGGCGGCGGTCATCGCGTACATGTTGTAAACCTCGCCGCTCGCGGTGCGCTTGCCGTGGAACTTGCGGCCGTACCACGAGGCCAGGCCGCGTTCGGTGAAGGGCTTGTCTTGCGTGATCGGCACGTAGGTCTGGCCGAGCACCTCGTAGGGCTTGTTCGGGCCGCCGACGCGAATCGGCTCCAGCGTGGGCTCGGCGTCGGGCGCGCTCGCGAGCCGGGGCGGCGGGTTGGCTTCTGGGCCATCGCGGTCGGGTGATTGGGTCGCTGAAGGCATGACCCGTGGCACCGGGCCGGCGGTGTTTTTCGGGCCCGACGCACACCCGGACAGGGCGGCCAGGGCGGCCACGAGCAGCATGACCCTGCCCGGTTCAAGGCCGCGCAGTGAGGGCAGTTTCCTCGCCGATACGTCCCGGTGCGGCGCTGTCTTTGGCATGGCCCGCACCATACACGAGCGGCCCGTCGCGCATGGCAAACTTGCCGCCGGCTGATCCGGCCGAACGCCCGCCGGAAACCACTGGCCTCC
>CANJKD010000064.1 GCA_947474415.1 Burkholderiales bacterium
AACAAGAAGATCATCGCGAACCACGATCCGCAGCGCGGCGACGTGATGGTGTTCCGCTATCCCGTTGACCCCACGATGGACTACATCAAGCGCGTCGTCGGCGTACCCGGCGACGAGGTGGCCTACATCAACAAGCAGCTGACGATTAACGGCAAACCCGCCGCGTTGCAGCCTCTGCCCGACTTCTACGAGGAAGACAGCCAACGCTACTTCCCGCAGTTGACCGAAGAGTTTTCCGGTGTCTCGCACAATATCCTCAACGACAAGAACCGCCCGCCTGGCGTGGTGCCGTTCGATTCGTTTCCGGACAAGGGAAACTGTCGCTACAGTTCGGAAGGTGTGACTTGCAAGGTGCCGGTTGGCCAATATTTCATGATGGGTGACAACCGCGACAACTCGCAAGATTCGCGGTTCTGGGGCTTCGTCCCCGACCAGAATATCGTCGGCAAGGCGTTCTTCGTGTGGATGAACTTCGGCAACCTGAAGCGCATTGGTTCGTTCCATTGAGCGCGGCACGCCGTGCAGCGATAGGAGCATCGGGCATGATGAACAGGCGGCGATCATCGGGCAGCCAGGCGTTGTGGGCCGGGCGGGCGCGAACCCAGCGTGGCGTGACCCTGTTCGGGTTGATGCTTTGGGCGATCGTGGTGGGCTTCGTGGCGCTGGTCTCAATGCGCGTGCTCCCGACGCTGAACGAGTATTTCACGATCCAGAAGGCAATCAACAAGATTGCCCACGAGAACAGCAACACGGTGCCGCAAATTCGCCAGTCTTTCGACAGGCAAAAAGAGATCGAGTATTCGATCCAGGCCATCGGTGGCAAAGACCTGAACGTCACCAAGGAAAACGACAACGTCGTGATCAGCTTCGCCTACGACAAGGAAATCGAATTGTTGAAGCCGGTGTACCTTCTGATCAAGTACGAGGGGCGCTCGAAGTAGCCCGTTTTCCCTCTGGCGGCCGGCCCCTCTCGACCCCATGCAAACACGCCTCGAAGCCCTTCAGCAGCGCATCGGTCACCGCTTCGATGACCGCGCACTGCTGACCTGCGCACTGACGCACCGGAGTTTCGGTGCCGACCACAACGAACGGCTCGAATTCCTCGGCGATGCGGTGCTCAGCCTTGCCATTTCCGCCTTGTTGTTTGATCGGTTCGCGGGCTCCGACGAAGGCGACCTGACGCGCGTGCGCGCGCACCTCGTGCGTGAAGACAGCCTGCACCGCGTGGCGCTCCAGATTGGCCTTCCCGAGGTGCTGCGACTTGGCGAGGGCGAGGCCCGCGGCGGCGGTGCGCAGCGGGCCTCCATCCTGGCCGATGCGCTCGAGGCGTTGATTGGCGCCACTTTTCGCGATGGCGGTTTTGAAGCGGCCAGCCGGGTGGTTCAAGGCCTGTTCGGCGAAGTCATCCAGAACACCGATGTGGCCACTTGGAGCAAGGACGCAAAAACCGAATTGCAGGAGTGGTTGCAGGCACGGCGCCTGCCGGTGCCCACCTACAGGATCAGCGCCACCCGAGGGCAGGCACACGCGCAGACCTTCGAGGTCGAGTGCCTGGTGCCGCCACTGAACCTGGTCGAGGGTGGTGTCGGCCGTTCGCGCCGCGTCGCCGAGCAAGAGGCGGCACGCCGCATGCTCGATGCCCTGAAGACCAGTGACAAGCCCGGCAGCCCTTTGCAATCGTGATCCCCTGATTCCTTCATCCCATGACCACAGACCACGAACCCCTTCCAGGCCCACCAGACGCCGTCGCGAGGCCACCCCGTTGCGGGCTGGTCGCGATCGTCGGGCGGCCCAACGTGGGCAAGTCGACTCTGCTCAATGCACTGGTCGGCCAGAAGGTCAGCATCACGTCGAGCAAGGCCCAGACGACGCGCCATCGCATCACCGGCATCCGCAGCCTTGGCAAGGCCGACGAAGGCGGCGCGCAGTTTGTCTTCGTCGACACGCCGGGTTTCCAGACCCAGCACGTGGCGGCTCTCAACCGCACGCTGAACCGCACGGTACAGAGCGTTTTGTCCGACGTCGACGTGGTGCTGTTTGTCGTCGAGGCCGGGCGCTTCGGGCTTGACGATGCGAAAGTGCTGTCGCTCGTTTCTTCTCAGGTTGGTTCGGCCAGCGAGTTCGCGAAGCCGGTATTCCTGATCGCCAACAAGCTCGATGCCGTGCACCGCCGCGCCGAACTGGCGCCCTGGCTGAAGAGCATGCAAGAGCGCCACGCGTTTGCCGAGTTCGTGCCGCTTTCGGCGAAGAAAGACGCCGACGTGCAGCGCCTGCTTGGCATCATTCAGCCCTACCTTCCTGAGCAGCCGTGGCTCTACGAGGAAGACGCGCTCACGGACCGCAGCGACCGCTTCCTCGCCAGCGAAATCATTCGCGAAAAGCTGTTCCGCTTGACGGGCGACGAGTTGCCCTACACGTCCACGGTCGTGATCGACAAGTTCGAGGAAGAAGGCAACCTGCGGCGCATCGCTGCGAGCATTGTGGTGGAACGTGACGCCCACAAGGGCATGATCATCGGAGCCGGTGGTGAGCGGCTCAAACGCATCGGTTCCGAGGCACGCCAGGAGCTCGAAAAACTGCTCGACGCGAAGGTATTTCTCGAACTGTGGGTCAAGGTTCGGTCAGGCTGGGCCGACGACGAAGCGCACCTGCGTTCCTACGGCTACGAGTGACCGCCTGAGATGGCCCCCTGCACGCCTTCGGCGTGGTCCCCAAGGGACATGAAAGGTCCCCTTCGTGAAACTCGGAGCGCAGGCCGCTTCGGGCGGTGGTGCGAGGCCTGATGGCCACCCGCGCCTCACGTGCCGCCCCGCGGGCCGCAGGGTTGTCGGCGTATGTGCTGCACCGCTACGACTGGAGCGAGTCGAGCCTGATCCTCGACCTGTTCACGCGTGAGTTGGGGCGCGTGGCGGTGGCGGCCAAGGGCGCGAAGCGGCCTTATTCCCAGCTCCGGTCGGTGCTGTTGCCGTTCCAGCACATCACCGTCACGCTCGGCCGCGCTGCCCGCGACGAAGCGTCGAGCGAGGTGCAGAACCTGCGCGGTGCCGAATGGGCCGGCGGTGCCGCCATGTTGACCGGGGCGGCGCTGTTCAGCGGCTTCTACCTGAACGAACTGCTGATGAAATTGCTGGCGCGCCTTGACCCTCACATGGCCCTGTTCGACATTTATGCCCAGACCTTGCCAGCACTCGTTTCAGCCGACGACACGCAGGTCCAGGCGGCATTGCGGGCCTTCGAGCTGGCATTGCTGCGCGAGATCGGCGTGCTGCCCGACCTGAGCCTCGTCACACTCACGCAGCTGCCGGTGCGCCTTGATGCGCGCTACAGCCTGCAGGCCGAAGCGGGCGTGACCGAAGCGCGCAGCGCCGACGGCGAACTCGCCGGCTCGGCCCTCACCGGGTTGCAGGCCGCGCTGGAGCATGGCAGTCTGGTCGCCCTGCAATACGCTTGCCGCAACGACCTGCCCGGCCTGAAGCTGCTGTTGCGCAGTCTGATTCAACACCACCTCGGCTCGGCGACCTTGCGAACGCGCCGGGTGATGCTGGAATTGCAGTCACTTCAGGTTGAGAATCCACCACCATGAGACTTCCGATGTCAAGCCGTTCACTCCAGGCCGCCGTGCCGGGCCGCCATGGACCACGCAGGGGTCCACCGTCGTGGCCCCTGCAAGGCCCGACCAAGGGCCACGCAGCGGCCCCTTCGTGGCCCACGAAGGGTTGCTCGACGTACCCAGCGAGCGGGGTGCTGAAATGAACCCCTTGCTCACCACCGGGCTGGACCCGCAGCGCAGCGCCACCGCGCTGTCGGTCAACGTCAACAAGGTGGCGTTGTTGCGCAACACCCGCGAGTTGGGCGTTCCCAGCGTACTGCGCGCCGCCACGCTGGCGCTGGAGGCTGGCGCGCACGGCATCACCGTTCACCCGCGGCCCGATGAACGCCACATCCGCGCCCACGACGTGCACGAACTGGCCGGCTTGATGCAGCAATGGCCGCAGGCCGAATACAACATCGAAGGCAATCCGTTTCACAACCTGATGGACTTCGTGCGCACGCTGGCGGGCAAGGGCTTGCCGATGCATCAGGTGACGTTCGTGCCCGACAGCGTCGAGCAGCCCACCTCTGACCACGGCTGGCAGTTTCCCCAAGACGCGCATCGGCTCGCCCCGTTTGTCGACGAGGCGCGTGCGCTCGGCGTGCGCGTCAGCCTGTTTATGGACCCGCTGCCGAACGCCATGGCGGCCGTGCGCGCGCTGGGTGCCGAGCGCGTCGAGCTTCACACCGAAAGCTATGCGCGCGCCCACGGCACCGCTGCCGGCGCGCCCGTGTTGGCGTCCTTTACAGCCACTGCCCAGGCGGCGCTGCGTGAGGGCCTGGGCATCAATGCCGGCCACGACCTCAATCGCGCCAACCTCACTGACTTTCTGCGTGCCGTGCCTGGCGTGCAGGAGGTGTCGATCGGCCATGCACTGATCACCGATGCGCTGGAGCTGGGCTACACCGAGACCGTGCGCGACTACCTGCGTTGCATTCACCGCGCTTCGCTGTTGGTTTGATGGGAGCGTTCGCAAGGCGGGCCTCGCCGGCCGTTCTTCCGCATGAATTGCCCACTGGGCACGTCATGCCGGCGGACGCCCCCGCGAGGGATCGGTCGACGTACCCGACGGACGAGGGGTCGACATGATTTACGGCGTCGGCACCGACATCTGCGACGTGCGCCGGATCGCGGCCACGTTCGCGCGCCGCGGCGAACGCTTCGCCGAGCGTGTGCTCGGAGCGCAGGAACTTGCCGTGTTCCGGGCGCGCCTCGCACGGGTCGAGGCGCGCGGCATCAGTTACCTTGCGACGCGCTTCTCGGCGAAGGAAGCGTTCTCCAAGGCCGTGGGCATGGGCATGCACATGCCGATGACCTGGCGCGACTGCGAGATCCTGAATGACCCGGGCGGCAAGCCACGCATTCACCTGCACCGCGCGCTTGCGTTGTGGTTCGAGGTACGGCAGCTGCAAGCGCATGTCAGCGTGACCGACGAGACCGACTATGCGGCGACCTTCGTCGTGGTCGAATACCGAAACTCAAAGGAGCCACCATGACCCGAAATTCCCAGGCGTCAAGCGTGTCGCACTCGCCTGTTGTGCTCGACATCGCCGGCCTCACGCTCAGCGCCGACGACCGCCGCCGCCTCCAGCACCCGCTCACCGGCGGGCTGATCCTGTTCGCGCGCAACTGGCAGAGCCGTGCCCAGCTCACCGAGCTGACGAGCGAGATCAAGTCGATCCGGCCGGACATGCTGGTCTGCGTGGACCACGAAGGCGGCCGCGTGCAGCGTTTCCGTACCGACGGGTTCACGCACCTGCCGCCGATGCGCGTGCTGGGCGAGATGTGGATGAACGATGGCAAGCGCGGTGCGGGCAGCGGTGCCCTCGAAGCAACCGACGCCGCGACCGCCACCGGCCATGTGCTTGCCGCCGAGTTGCGCGCGTGTGGTGTCGACCTGAGCTTCACGCCGGTGCTAGACCTCGACCATGGCGGCAGCAGCGTGATCGGTGACCGCGCCTTCCACCGTGATCCGCGTGTGGCCACGCTGCTCGCGAAAAGCCTGATGCACGGCCTGCTGCTGGCCGGCATGCACAACTGTGGCAAGCACTTCCCCGGCCACGGTTTCGTCAAGGCCGACAGCCATGTCGATGTGCCCGTTGACAAGCGCAGCCTGAAGGCGATCCTGGCCGATGATGCGAAGCCTTACGAATGGCTCAGCACGAGCCTGGCCAGCGTGATGCCGGCGCACGTGATCTACCCGAAGGTCGATGCGCAGCCGGCAGGCTTCTCGGCGCGCTGGCTGAAAGACATTTTGCGGATGCAACTCGGGTTCACCGGCGCGATCTTCAGCGACGACCTGAGCATGGCGGGCGCTCGTTGCATCAACGGTGGCGAGGTAACCTACGCCGAAGCTGCTTCGGTGGCGTTGAACGCGGGTTGCGACATGGTGCTGCTGTGCAACCAGTCGGAGGCCGGCATCGGCACGGTTGATGAACTGCTGGACGGCCTGCTAGAAGTGCAGGCCAGCAACCACTGGCAACCCGACCCCGACAGCGAGGCGCGCCGGCTCGACCTGCTGCCGCAGACCGCGCCCCTCACCTGGGACGAGTTGATGCACTCGCCGGTCTACCAGCGTTCGCTCGAACGACTGCCCTGAATGACGCGTTGAAAAAGAAGAACCCCGCCGAAGCCAGAGCTTCGGCGGGGTTCGGTTGGGGTGAGCCAACGAGGCAGTGGGCCAGTGAGGCGTCAGGCGTTCGGCTGTGAACCGCCCTGTGCGGTCTCGAACGGCAGCTTGAACTGTGATAGATCCTTGCGGGTCTCGACCAGCACCAATGGGCCTTCGTCCACCGCAGCCACTGGCTTGCGCTCGCGTGGCACATGGGCCGGCGCCGGCTGGCTGTCCATCGCGGCCTGGACCGCGCGGATCTTGTCGGCATCCGAGTTCACCCATTGCAGGCCGGCCGATTCGGCCACCGCTTGCAGCGAGTCCATCGGCAGCACGAAGGGCGCGTCCGGCGCGGCCACGGGTGGGGCCGCAACCGGTGCCGCAGCGGCAGGCGTTGCAATGGGTGCTGCAGCGGCAGGCGCTGCAACCGGTGCTGGTGTCACCACCGGCGCCGGCATCGATACCACCGGCGCTGAGGCGACAGCCTCGTCGGCCGTGACCGGTTCTGGCGCTGCGGCTGCGGCCACCACCATGGTTACCGGAACCGGCGCGGCCTCGACGATTGAGGTCGCCACCGGCGCAACCGCTTCCTGGAAGGTCTCGGTTGCAAGAGCGCCACCTTCGGTCAGGCCTTCGGCCGCTACTGCGCCATTGACCGCACCGTTGTCGGCACCCGCTTCCGGGCTGCGTTCGCGTCGATTGCGGTCACGGCCTCGGCCCCGCCGACGGCCTTCACCGGCGTCCGCCGACCCTTCCGTGCCTTCGCCAGCTGGGGCCTCGGGCACTGCCTGGGCTTGAACCGCTTCATCCATCGCGCCGACCGGGTGGCCCGCTTGTTCAGCGGACGGCGTTGCGGCTTGCCCGCCGTCAGTGCCGGCTGCATCGTCGCGGTCACGACCGCCCCGACCGCCGCGACGGTTGCGGCGGCGTGCACCCTGGCGTTCGCCTTGGGGCTCGCCACCCTCGGGCGCATCGGCGCCGGGCGGGGTGTCGATGAACGCCTCTGGCAGCGCGGTGTCTGCCACGACGGCATCTTCCGCTACCGGGTTGGGGCTGCGGGGCTCGCGGTCGACATGCGGGCCGCGGCGGCCCTCGCCTCGACCCTCACCGCGCGGTTCACCTCGGCGTTCACCGCGTGCCTCGCTCCGGCCCTCGGCGCGGTTCTCGCGCGGTGCGCGCTCTTCGCTGCGCGCAGCCTCCAGGGTGTCGACACGGGTGCCGTCTTGACCGGCAGGGCGCTCCGTGCGTTCGGTGCGACGGCCGCGGCCTTCACCACGGTCACCGCGTTCGCCACGGCCTTCGACGCGGGCCGGGCCACCCGCTTCGCCACGGGCACCTTCGGGTGGGCGGCCTTCGCCGCGCTCGCCACGATCACCTCGGCCTTCGCCGCGTTTGCCGTCACGGCCGGCTTCACGGCCGCCGCCTCGTGCCCCATCCCTGCCACCATCGCGTCCACCACGGCCGCCGCGTCCGCCACGGTCGCTGCGGCCCTCACGGCCGCCTTCACGTGATTCAGCGGGCTTCGCCACGGTGGTGGCTGGCTCGGCCGGTGCGGCCGTAGCGGGCTGCGCAGTCTCGCCACCGAACAGGCTCTTGACCCAGCCGAAGAAGCCGCCTCCGGCCGGCACAGCAGCGGGCGCCAGTGCCGGTGCGGGTGCCGCAGCCACGGGTGCAGGCACTGCGACCGCCACCGGCTTGGGCACCGCCACGGGTGCCGGCGTCTCGGGCAGGATGCCCTTGATGACTGGCTCCTGCTTGGCCTTGGTCTTCTCGCGCCGCGTGATGCCGACTTCCTCTTCGGCCTCGTCGATCATCGTGTAGCTGGCCTGCAGATTTTCCAGGCGCGGATCGTCGTGACGAAGCCGCTCAAGGCGGTAGTTAGGCGTGTCGAGGTTCTTGTTCGGCACCAGCAGCACCGTGACGCGCTGCTTCAGCTCGATCTTGGTGATCTCGGTGCGCTTCTCGTTCAGCAGGAACGAGGTCACTTCCACCGGCACCTGCACATGCACGGCGGCGGTGTTGTCCTTCATCGACTCTTCCTGAACCATGCGCAGGATCTGCAGCGCGCTCGATTCGGTGTCGCGGATGTGGCCGGTGCCGTTGCAACGCGGGCATGTGATGTGGCTGCCCTCAGACAGCGCCGGGCGCAGGCGCTGGCGGCTGAGTTCGAGCAGGCCGAACTTGCTGATCGAGCTGAACTGCACGCGCGCACGGTCCTGGCGCAGCGCGTCGCGCAGCCGGGTCTCGACCTCGCGGCGGTTCTTCGACTCTTCCATATCGATGAAGTCGACGACGATCAGGCCGCCCAGGTCGCGCAGGCGCATCTGGCGGGCGATCTCGTCGGCGGCCTCGAGGTTGGTGCGGGTCGCGGTTTCCTCGATGTCGCCGCCGCGGATGGCGCGCGCCGAGTTGACGTCGACTGACACCAGGGCTTCGGTATGGTCGATCACGATCGCGCCGCCGCTGGGCAATTGCACGGTGCGCGCGTAGGCGGATTCGATCTGGTGTTC
>CANJKD010000065.1 GCA_947474415.1 Burkholderiales bacterium
CCAAAGCCCCGGGCGCGTGCTCTCGCGCGACCAGATCATGGACTCGCTGAAGGGCCACCCGCTGGAGGCTTTCGACCGATCCATCGATGTGCACATTTCGCGCATCCGCGCCGTCATCGAGGAAGACGCCAAGCAGCCCCGCCGGGTGCTCACGGTGCGCGGCGCCGGCTACGTGTTCGCACGCAAGCAAGACGCCGATCCGGCCGAATGACGTGGCCGCTGGTGGCATGAGCCAGCGTGCGCCGGCATGAAGAGCCTGTACCTGCGCATCTACGTCACGCTGGTCGTGGTGCTGCTGCTGTTCGCGTCGGCATCGGGACTGCTGTTTCAGCGTCACATCGAACAGGAGCGGGTGCGTGCGGACACCGTGCTCACCGAACGCATGGGCGCCTGGGCCGAATTGATCCAACGTTCGCTGCCGGGTGCCGACTCGCCCACCGATGACCAGGCGGCCGGGCTGCGCGAATGGTCGTTGCGGCTGCGCCTGCCGCTCGCGCTGGACAGCGCCAACGGCCAGCGCCTGGTCACGTCCGAGTCGTTCCAGCGCCGACAGCAGGAAGGCGGCGGCGTGCGCGGCCTGGCGGTCCGCCTGGAAGACGGCCGCACGCTGTGGATCATGCGGCCGGGTGGCCGGCGCCAGCCTGCAGCGGCAGTCGCCGGGTCGGGCTTCGGCGAGCCGCAGCTGCCGCCGGGCTCTGGCACGGACCGCCCGCCCGGCCCCGCGTTTCCTTTCGTGCCGCCCGGCTGGTTGCAAGGTGTCGGCCTGGTCATCCTGCTGGTGTTGCTGTTCATCGCAGTGGCGGCTGGCGCCTATCCGGTGGTGCGGCGCCTCACCCGCCGGCTCGAAGCGCTGAAGCAGGGTGTCGAGCAATTCGGTGCCGGGCAACTGGACCACCGCGTAGACGTGACAGGCCACGACGAAGTGGCCGCCGTGGCTGCCAGTTTCAACGTCACTGCGGCGCGCGTGGAGGCGCTGGTTCGCTCGCATCAATCACTGCTGGCCAATGCCAGCCATGAACTGCGTTCCCCGCTTGCCCGCATGAAGATGGCCGTGTCGATGCTCGACGATGCCGGCCCGGCGCAGCGCGAACGCCTCAAGCACGAGATCGACACCAATGTCGCTGAACTCGATGCGCTGGTCGAAGAAGTGCTGCTCGCCAGCCGCCTCGACGCTGCGCCGCAGAACGAGCACGACCAGCCGGTCGAATTGCTGGGGCTGGTGGCGGAAGAGGGTGCACGCGTCAATGCGTCGGTCGATGGCGCACGGCTCAATGTGACAGGCGACGAACGCCTGTTGCGCCGCGCCTTGCGCAACCTGCTCGAAAACGCACGCCGCTATGGCGGCGGCGAGATCGAGGCGAGCGTCGAGCCGCTGGCCGGCCAGGCGGTGGTGCGCGTGTGCGACCGCGGGTCCGGCGTGCCCGAAGCAATGCGTGAGCGCATTTTCGAGCCGTTCTTTCGCTTGGCCGGCCATGCCGAACAGGCGGGCGGCGTGGGCCTGGGCCTGAGCCTGGTGCGGCAGATCGCGGTGCGCCATGGCGGCAGCGTGCGTTGCGAGGCCCGGCCGGGCGGCGGCAGCTGTTTCGTGATTTCACTGCCGCTGGGCGGCCCGCAGCCGGCCCGCCTCAGCCGGTGATGCGTGGCGCTGCCGCGTTTGCCTCACGGGCGCGTTCGGCGTAGCGGTTGAAGCGCCAGGCCGTGTTGTCCATCGTGATCCGGTGCCAGGTGACGCGCTTTTCCGCCGGGCTCATCACCGGCCAGTGCTGCACTTCGTCGAAGGTACGGCCGCAACCCTTGCACACGTCGTCGCCCTGGCTGGTCGAGCAGATCGCGATGCAGGGCGCATCGGGCGTGCTGTCGTACCACGCCAGCCAGGCAGTCTGAGCCGGACCCGCGAGCGATGTTTCATCGCATTCGCTCTCGTGGTGATAGGTCATCAACGCGTACACGGTGGCCAGTGCCCGAACTTCGGGGCAGGCCGTGATGCCGTCCGGCGAGGGTGATCGGTTGCGCCACCAGTTGATGGCGGCTTCAATGTCGATGATGTTCAGGGCGGCCATGCGGGCGGAGGTGAGCGGGCGGAACCGGGGTCGAGGGGCAGCCGTCAGGGCCGTGCCGGGTTCCGAGCATAGCGCGACTTGCCGACAAATTTTGGTACGCTCCTGCGGCCCGCGAAATGCGCCGATGGAGACTGGTCGAATGAATGAAATGCTGAGTGCTCGCCACGGCGTCTGGGCGGTGCTGCTCGTGGTCTTGACCGGTTGCGTTTCGGGCGACAAGCTGAAACCGGGGGCGGCGCAGCCCCTTGTCAAGGCAGCCGGGCAGCGCTCGCTCACCGTCACCGAAGTGCAAACCGGTGCCGACATCGAACTCGGTCTTGAGCAGGAACTGGTGGTGCGGCTGGCCACCAGCGGCAAAGGTGACCGAGAGTGGTCTTTGGTCGATCTGGCGCCTGGGGTGCTGACCGCGAGCGGACCGAGGTTTCAGCGCGATTTGGCGGGTACCACCTCCGACGACGCGTCGGGTCAGTCGATCTGGCGGATGCGCCCGTCTTCGGCCGGTAGCGTGAATCTGCGGTTCGAGTACCGGCGTCCGCGCAGTACCCAACCGGCCTCTGCGTTCGTGACTTACGCCGTCACGGTGCGGTAGACCGGCGCTGGGCCGGCTCAGGCCTGGAGCGTGCCCGTCCGGGCGGCGCGGGCCGCGCCGCCCTGAGTCGAGTAGAGGGGGCTGCCTTCGCGCGGCAACAGCACATCGATCGCCAGGTCGAGCGCGGCGGTGGCGCGTGCGAGCGCCTCGCGTTGCGCCGCCACGTGACCGGTCGCCTGCGCAAGCCGCACCCGAAGGCTGGCCGGCACCGTGCCACTGCGCGCCGCCCGCGCGAAGCGCTCGACGGCACTGGCCAGTGAACGTTGCAGCTCGCGGGCATGCGCCTCGACGCCGGCCGTGTCGCGCGCGCGAAGCGCTTCGCCCAGCGCTGCCAGGTGCATTTCGACCGCCGACATCGCGGTTTCGAGGGGGGATTCCGGCGCAGGGCCAGTCGGTAATGGAGTGGACATCGATGGCCCATTGGGAGCAAAGCTGGAAGGCCCGCACCGCTGCAGCGGAACGAGCCCGGAAGGTACCGCAGAAAGAAAGCCTCTAGCCCTTGGCTTTCGTCAGCAATTCCTGTGCGTTGGCGATCAGCTTGTCGGCAACGGCTTCAGGGTTGATCTTGAACTGCCCCTTGCCGATGGCGTCGGAGATGCGGGACACCTTCTCGGCGTCGAATTCGGCGCTGACATCAGTCGACATCAACGTGGCCGCCGTGCTTGACAGCTCGACCTTCGCTCCGACTTCAGCCGCTTTGGCCGTCTGATTGGCGGCCGTGCCAGCCGAGGCAACCGTGGCTGCGAGGGTCTTGGCGGCGTCGGCCGACGGCTGCGCACCCGTGGTGACAGCTTGCGACGCGGGCTTTTCTGCGGGGTGGCCGATCTTCATAGTGCTCTCCAAGGGGCGGGGCGGGGGCCCCAACCTGACGACATGCATGGAATTTCGACCAATGCGCCGCCAACTTTAGACTCTTTTTATACGGCTTGCCGCACGTGCCTGCACACGTGCGGCTTCACAGGCTCAGCTCCAGACGCCGGTCGCCGACAGGTTGGCCCGACAACACGCGTCCGCCGTCGGTTCGCACGCGGGCAGGCTGGCCTTCGATGCCGTTCGTCAGCGCCTGCGCTTCGCCAGCCACACTGAAGCCTGCGCCCTGTGCCACCACGGTGACCGAGTCGCCGGCGGCGAACCACTGGCGCGGCTTCAGGTGCGACTGGCGCAGGCTCTGGCCGGCCTTCAAAGGGCGCGCCAATGCGCGCCCCACGGCCAGGGCGGCGTTCGCTATGGCGGGCGAGGCGTCGTCTGCCAGGTCGACCTCGGCTGGCGTCAGGTCGGCCGCTGTCAGCACACTGCCGGCCGCCGCGTTGCCGGCTGCCACCAGGGCGGGGCCGAAGGCCTTCACGGTGACCGGCAGGTAGACATTCCATTTCGTCGCGCCCTGGGTACAGCGCAGGCCGATGCGGCCCTTGCCCCACAGCCGCGTGCCCTCGGGCAGGTACGGGTCCACATGCTGGCAGGGTGCGAGGCGCAGGCGCGCATCGAGCTGGCCGATGATGATCTCGAAACGTGGCAAGCCTGCGGTGCCCAGCGGTGCATCGGCCTGCGTGCCCGACAGTGCGAGCTGACGCACCTGCTGCTCAAGGGCAAGGCCGATGCCGATGCCAGCTTCCGGGGCCGCGGTCGTGGCGGTGCTGGTGGCGGTTTGCGCCCATGCTGTCGGGCCGGCCGTCGTCTGCGCGAGCAGCACGACAGTCGCAAGCCATGCGCGTGCGGGTCGGCGCGGGGCGCAAGCCGGGCGGGCGAGAGTGGGCGGTTGAGGCATGGCATCAATGTAGGTGCGCCGTGCCCGTTTCGATGGCATGAACTGGCCGGCGTTCCGGCCTCTGTTCGCGCTTATGTTTTGACGCGGGCTTTCGACAATCGCTGCACACCGTCCCGAAGCTTCGTGCCCAGGGCCCGCCATGCCGCGCAAAGGGCTGCCATGCTCAACCGACTCACCGACGCGCTCGACTTTCAGGCCCAGGCCCTCGCGCTGCGCTCGGAGCGGCAGCGCCTGATCGCCAGCAACATTGCGAACGCCGACACACCGGGCTACGTGGCTCGTGACATGAATTTCGCGCAGGCGCTTCGCGATGCCAGTGGCGGCGGCGAAACCAGCGGCGGCACAGCGGCGGCCCGCCCGGCCGCGTCACGAGCCGCCAGCCAGCCTGGTCACATTCCAATCGGCGCACCGGCAGGCGGCAGCTACAGCAACCTGCTCTATGCGACGCCGAGCCAGACCAACCTCGATCGCAACACGGTCGACATGGACCGCGAGCGCGCCAGCTTCGCCGACAACACCGTGAAGTACGAAGCCACGCTGCGCTTCATCAGCGCCAACGTGCGCACCACCCTGAGCGCCATCACCGGCCAGTGACAGTGAAAGTGAAGGAGTGAACCATGAGTCTTCTGAACATCTTCAACGTCTCGGGCAGCGCCGCCAGCGCGCAGAGCCAGCGCCTGAACGTGGTGGCCAGCAACCTGGCCAATGCCGACACCGTGGCTGGCCCCGATGGCAAGGCCTACAAGGCGCGCCAGGTCACGTTCCAGACCCAGTTGACGGGTGCGGGTGGCAACCCGGCATCGTCGGCCGGTGTGGCGGTGAGTGCCATCACCGAAGACCAGAGCGTCGGGCGCCGCGTGCACGACCCCAAACACCCGAGCGCCGATGCGGACGGCTATGTCACCTACAGCAACGTCAACGCGGTCGAGGAGATGGTCAACATGATCTCGGCCTCGCGCTCGTACCAGAACAACATCGAGGTCATGAACACAGCCAAGAGCCTGATGCTCAAGACCTTGCAGATGGGTCAGTCGTGAAGACGGCCTGAACCGGGGAAATCGCCATGTCAGTGACCGCCGCCACGTCGAGCACCGCCGCCAGTGCGGCCTCGTCGATCACCAGCGCAAACGAGGCCGGCAGCCAGGACCGCTTCCTGAAGCTGCTCGTCACGCAGCTGAAAAACCAGGACCCGCTGAGCCCGATGGACAACGCCCAGCTCACGAGCCAGATCGCCCAGATCAACACCGTGAGCGGCATTGCGACCTTGAATACGAGCGTGCAGACGCTGTCGAGCCAGTTCCTGCAGATGCAGTCTTTGCAGGGCGCATCGCTGGTCGGCAAGGACGTGATCGTGGCGGGCAACAAGCTCGACATTGTCGCTGGCGTGGGCCAGGGCGGCTTCGAGATTGCGACCGCCGCCGATGCGGTGAAGGTCGAGGTGCTGAGCCCGGCCGGACGCGTCGTCGACACGCTGAACCTCGGTGCGCAGAGCAGCGGCATGCACAGCTTCGACTGGGCCTCGGGCAGCTACGACGCCACCAGCGGCCTGACGTTTCGCGTCACCGCCACCAGCGGCACCACGGCGCTTTCCAGCACCGCGCTGATGCGCGACAAGGTCGAGGCCGTCAGCACCTCGGGCAATAACCTGATGCTCGAACTGCACAGCGCCGGCACCGTCGCCTACAGCACGGTCAAAGCCATCAATTGAGCGCCTCACGCGCAGCCACAAGCGCGCCGCCACGCCAGCCAACCCGCTTCAACACGAAGGAATTCTCATGGGCTTCCAGCAAGGTCTTTCCGGTCTCAGCGCATCGAGCAAGAACCTCGAAGTGATCGGCAACAACATCGCCAATGCCAACACCATTGGCGCCAAGGCGTCGCGCGCCGAATTCGGCGACATGTATGCCGCTGCGCTGAACGGCTCCGGAGCGGCCACCGTCGGCATCGGCGTGAACGTGCAGGCCGTGGTGCAACAGTTTTCGCAGGGCAACATCTCGTCCACGTCGAACTCGCTCGATCTGGCGATCAACGGCAACGGCTTCTTCGAAGTCAGCAATGGCTCGCAGACGCTGTACACCCGCAACGGCCAGTTCGAGGCGAACAAGGACGGTTTCATCACCAGCAACCAGGGGCTCAAGCTGGTCGGCTATCCGGCCGACACGAACGGCGTGATCCTGCCGGGTGCGGCCGTGCCCTTGCAATTGCCCACCGGTGGCGTGGCGCCCAAGGTGACCAGCAACAACAGCATCGAGATGAACCTCGACTCGCGCAAGGCCGTCACGCTGCCCACCGGCACACCGCAGATCGACTTCACGGACGCCAAGACCTTCAACGACGCCAGCTCCGTCACCGTCTACGACGCGAAGGGCCAGGACGTGGCACTGGCCTACTTTTTCCAGAAGTCGGCCACCGACACCTGGAACGTGTACGCCACGGCGAACGGCAGTTCGGTGAAGGTCGATACGGCGGGCAACCCGTTGCCGGTCACGAGCATCAGCTACCCGGCCAACGGCGGTGCCCCGACTTCGCCGACCGGCGCGGTATCGATCAGCATTCCGTCCACCACCAACTCCACCGGCGGCACCACGCTGCCGATCACCGGCGTGGCGCTCGACGTGACCCAATCGACCCAGTACGGCACCGGCTTCGGCGTGACTGCCCTGGTGCAGGACGGCTTTGCGGCCGGGCAACTGTCGAGCCTGTCGATCGAGAAGACCGGCATCGTGATGGCGACCTACTCGAATGGCCAGTCGAAACCGGCCGGCCAGATCGAACTGGCATCGTTCCGCAACCCTCAAGGCTTGAACCCGGTGGGCGGCAACCTCTGGTCGCGCACCTCGGCGTCCGGTGACCCGACCGTCGGCGTGCCCGACAGCGGCAACCTCGGCGTGTTGCAGGCCGGTGCGCTGGAAGAATCGAACACCGACCTGACCGGCGAACTCGTCAACATGATCACCGCGCAGCGTGTCTACCAGGCCAACGCGCAGACCATCAAGACGCAAGACCAGGTCTTGCAGACCTTGGTCAACCTGCGCTAGGAATGACCGCCCCTCGCCCGCGGCGTGCCGCAGTTGATCCCCATCGGCCACGAAGGGGCCCCGCGTGGCCCTTGGGACGGGCCCGGCTTGGGGCGGCCCGGCGCTCGGGCCCAGCGCACGATCACCACTGACTTCGGAGTTCAGCCATGGACCGCATGATCTTCCTGTCGATGTCGGGCGCCAAGGCGACGATGCAGCGCCAGGACGCGCTCGCCAACAACCTTGCCAACGCCTCGACGCCCGGCTTTCGTGCCGAACTGCAGGCGTTCCGATCGGTGCCCGTGGAAGGCAGCGGCGCCAGCACACGCGTCTACTCGCTCGAGACGACGACTGGCTACGACAGCACGCCCGGCGCCATCACCAGCACTGGGCGCAACCTCGACGTGGCGGCCAAGGGCAACGCCTGGCTCGCGGTTCAGGCGCTCGACGGCACCGAGGCCTACACCCGAGGCGGCTCGCTCGAATTGTCGAACGACGGCACGCTGACGACGCGCAGCGGCCTGCCCGTCCTCGGCGACGGCGGGCCCTTGCAGGTGCAACCCAACACCGAAGTCAGCATCGGCAGTGACGGCACCGTCAGCGCGAAGAGCCGTGACGGCAGGAGCTCGACCATCGGCAAGCTCAAGCTCGTCACGCCCGAGTCCACCCTCACGCGCGGCGAAGACGGCTTGTTCCGCGCCGCCGACGGTGACTTGAGCGCGGACGACACGGCCCGGGTGCAAGACGGTGCGCTCGAGGGCTCGAACGTCAACCCGGTCGAGAACATGGTGGCAATGATCTCGGCCGCACGCCAGTTCGAGGCCCAGATGAAGATGGTGCAGACGGCCGAAGCCGACGAGAAGGCAGCAGCCCAATTGCTGGGCGCGGCCTGACGCTGGCCGAGCCCTGTAGCCTGTAGCCCGATGGCGAGGTAGCCCGCAATGTCGTCGGCCTGCGCGGCCTGGATGAGGCTGCCGAGGTAGCCCACGCCGCCCCGGTTCGAACTGATCGCGTTCAGCGTGTGGTGGCTGTTCTTCGCGGCCGGCATGTTCGATCCGCGACACGACGCGCAGCTTTGCTGGAACAGCAGCCAGCCGCTGGCAATGGACGCCGTGCTCGCGGTCGTGGCGCCGGTGGTGGTGGCGAAGGCGGCGTCACCAGGGTCGTCACCGCCGCCGCACGCGCCGAGCAGAAGGGCTGCCACCGTGTTGATCATCATCTTGCGACGCGACATGAAGGACACCGGAAATACGTGGGGAAATGTCCCA
>CANJKD010000066.1 GCA_947474415.1 Burkholderiales bacterium
CCGACGTGCTGCGGTTCCGCGACCAGGCCTGGCAACGCTATTTCACCGAACCCAGCTACCTCGCGCTGGTGGCGAGCAAGTTCGGCGCGCAGGAGCGCGCGAACATCGAGCACATGGCGGCGATCCACCTGAAGCGGAAGTTGCTGGGCGACTGACCCGCCGAGATTCGCGAACGAAAGCAGCGCCGCGGGAGCGTCTGGCACGCCCGTGGCCCTGCCGCCTTGCGTCACGCTGCTTGTGCCACCCTCGCCACCGTCGCCACCGTCGCCCGGTGCTGACGTGCTCCGTGGGCCAGTGCCTCGTCCAGAAGCGGTGGCAACAACTGCGTCATCGGCAACGCCGCCTTGAAGCGCTCGTGCATGCGGTTCGCGATCTCGCGCCGGTTCGGCAGGTCGAGCGCAGCGTGCGCCCAGGTGACCAGGTCGTCCGTGGGCGCCTGCAGCACGAACGGGTCGAGCGGGCAGGGCAGGGCGTAGGCCTCGTGCAGCAGGAAGCTGCGGTTCTGCAGGTGGAAGTGCATGCGCGAGACCGAAGGGATGTCGTTGTGCGGTGACAGCCGCAACGACAGGCAGACCTTGCTGCGCGAGAGCTGGTCCTGGCGCAGGTACTCGGGCGTGTTCTGGTCGTTTCCGACCACCACGTGCGTGCGCGCCAGTTCGAGCAGGATCTTCTTGCGGTGATCGGTCAACGAACCCGAGAAATAGAAGTCGATGTCGCGCTCGGATTCGGGCCGCTGGCGCACGGTCGCGAAGTCATTCACGTGGCCGTGGTGCAGGAAGCGCACCGGCAGGTCGGGAAACAGCTGGGCATAGCCAGGCGCCATGCTCTCGGCCAGCACCCAGATCGCGTCCGCCAGCTTCACGGCGAGCTTGAACGAGTCGAAGCGGGTTTGCCAGTACCCGGCGTTGCTGTAGTGCCAGTGGCTGCCCACGATGTGGTGGTTGAAGGTGCTGCCGACGATGGGCTCGGTGCCGATCAGGATGAAGCGTGCACCCGCGGCGTGGCCATCGAGCAGGGCGCGCAAGTGCTTCTCCTCGACGAAGTGCTCCATCACGATGTTGTAGTGACCCGGCACTACGGTGTGCGAGATGCAGGCGGTGTGACCGCAATCCTGCAGGGCGTTCTTCAGGAACAACACGGTATCGGCGATGCCGGGCGAGTTGTCGTGGTTGCCACTGTGAATGTAGAAGCGCATCGGAAGCTCCGGTTCGTGGGGGTTCGATGAGTCAGATGCGACGCGCGTGAATCTGCATCAGCGTCGGGATCTCTTCGAAGAACAGCTCGGTCTGCTGGCCGTTCAGATAGTCGAGGTAGGTGATCAACATCTCCACCCACTGGGGTTCAGGCGTCAGCCGCACCAGTGACCACAGCGCGTACAGCGTGCCGGTTCGGCGCAGGTCGGGTGTCAGGTCGAGGTCGCCCCGGCTCATCACCGGCGGATAGGCCGCGCCAGAGACGAGCTTGAAGTCGCTCCAGCCCGGCCGGCGGTACCAGTCTTCCAGTTTGATGAGTTCGGCCCGCTGCCGCAGTGCGTCAGCCTCCACACCCGGCTTGGCGCCGCGACTGGCGACAACGTGCACATTTCGCGTCAGTGTGGTCTGGAAGTAGGGGCAGCGCTCGTAGTCGGGGTCGACCTCCCACTCCTTGACGGCCCAGCGGTCATCGAGGTTGAAGCTCCAGTTCGAATGGCCATGGCGGGTCTCCATCAAGTCCTTGCCGATCCGGTTCATGAAGCGATTCAGGAAGAAGATGTTCTGGGTCGAGGTCTCGTGCTGGATCAGGTCGAGCCAGCGCGACGAAGCCTGCTGCGGCATTTCGCCGAAGGAGTTGGTGTTCACCGCGAGGTAGAAGTCGCGCTGGCTCAGCGCGTTCGCGAAGCCATTCGGCACGTAGACGAAGTCGGCGTCAGTGATGGCCTCGTCCGGGCTCGTGACATACTGGTGACGAGCGTTGGGGAAGCTCGCGTTCAGGAAGGCGTGCTGGAAGAACAGGCTCTCGGGAATGTCGACCAGCACCACCCGTGATTGCGGGTAGACGAGCTTGAACACCCTGGCCAACGCACCAAACCCGCCGCCGACCTCCAGGATACTGAAGGCCTGCTGCGGAAAGTCGAGCAGGCGCTGCAGCCTCGACACCCAGGCGAGCCGGTTCAGGAAGTCCGAGCTGAGCAGGCGGCTGCCGACCTGCTTGCAATGCTTGGCCAGCACATAGGGCGACTCGCATAGGGCGGCCGGCAGCGCGTCGACCTCGCAGCCGGCCGTGCGCCGCAGGAAGTCGATGCGCCAGTCGATCGACGGCGTGAGGTAGGGCTCTGCGCAGCTGAAATCGTAGAAGGCCTTGTCGTTCAGGTAGCCGATCGCCTGCTCGATGGTCTGGCACTTGCGGATGTTCGGGATCAGGTGCTGTTCGAGGTTGTTGCTCCAGATCGGGCCGAGGTAGTCACTCGGGCTCAAGCCCATGGCGCGATAGGTGTCCATCGTCGCGAAGTAGCTGGCCTTGGCCTGCGTCAGGATGTCGTGGTCGTTGATCGTCGGGCTGGCACGGCTGGCACGGCTGGCGTTGACAGCGGGCTCAGCCGCCGAGGTCGGGCCGGCTTGAAGCCCGACGAGCGCGCCGAATCGCTGCAGGGAGTCGGTGGTGCGGGTGGCGGTGGCGGTGATCATGGGATCGGTCCTTGGTTCGGGGTGGATGGGTTGATGGGTTGATGGCGTGCCGCCCTAGACACGCTGGAAGGCAGGGTCGATGCGGGCGTCGGTGACGACCATCGGTTCAATGTGGCGCACGGGCCAGGTCGTGCCGCGCGCGCGGGCCGGCTTCACGGCCGACAGCGCGACGGCCATCTCCGGCATGCTCGCGTCGTCCATCAGGCGAACCGTCTCGACCTGCCAGTCGCCGCGATAGCCGCCGGCAGTGCGCGGCAGCGCAGCCTGGGAGAAGAAGGCCAACGAGCCCTCGGTCCAGGCGCGCAGCTGGGCCGGGTCTTGCCAGGCGTTTTCACGCGCGCCATAGGCCACGCGAACGAACAGCTTGGCGTTCGGCTTGGCGACGCGGTACAGCTCCTCGAACAGCGCCTGCGCATCGCGCACGCCTTCGAGCACATGGCTCAAGTGGATGCCGTCCAGCGAGTTGTCGGTCAGCGGCAGGCGCTGTTCGCGGGCGCGCGTGGCGTCGAACACGATGTCGAACTGGCCGGCGGCAGCAGCATCTTTGCCCCCGCCACCAGCGTCCACACCGGCGTTGATCCAGCCTGGGATGTATTCGCGACCGCCGTCGATGTGCAGCACGCACGCCCGCTGCGCGAAGCCAGCGACACGTTCGCTCTTGCGCACCCACAGGTCTTTCTTCGCCACGCTCCAGTTCGAGAACGTCGCGCTGGTGTGGTCGCGGTAGTAGCGCTCCTCAGCGGACAGCGCGGCCTCGTCCACATACCAGGGCGTGTGCTCGGCGATGTACGGGTGGCCCAGGCGCAGGTTGCTGGCGTCGTTGCTGAACTCGCCGTACGCGGGGTAGATGGCGAAGGTGGTGTCCACCGGCGCGGCGAACACGCCGGGCGCCACCGGGTGCTCCCAGAACTGCGACTCCCACTTGCGCACCGTGTCGGCTTCGCCGTAGCTGTCGGGCAGGTTGTCGATGCGCAATGTCGCGCCCACCTTGCGCGCGTCGGGATGGCGTTGCAGTTGCGCCAGCAGCGCGCCGATCAGGTCTTGCGGGCAGAAGCCGGCCGGCACCACGTCGGAGTCGGTCACCACATAGGGCGTGTCAAGCACCTTGTGCACGCCTTGCTGCCACAGCACGTAAGGGCCGTGGTTCTCGGGCAGCAGCATGACGCGCGCGGCGGGTGGCAGTTGGGCGTAGTAGGCCAGCAGCGGCGGGTAGTCGGAGGCGTTGTCCAGGATGACGATGCGCCGCGTGCCGGCCGCGCACAGCCAGTTGACCAGTTGACACAGCGCGCCCAGGCGGTTGCGGTTGACGATGAAGACCGGCACGTCGCGCCAGTCGATGCTGGCCTGCACCGTGGCAGGTGCGATGGGCGGCACAGGCAGGGTCGGGTGCAGGCTTGCGGACAACATGTGGGTGGCTTTCTGGCAGCTTCGGGTGGCGGCCAGTCTAGGCACGACGCCGGTTCGGCGATCCACCGTTGAGGCGGGGATTCGCACTGCATTTGCCGTGCGCATGAGCGTGCCGGGCCGCCCCAAGGGCGAATACCGGAGTGCGGAGCACACAGGTTGCCTGATGAGCGTGCCAGGCGCCATTTCGGACAGCCGAACGCCGACGCGCTGTAGGAACTTGCCTGACACGAGGCACGGAGAAAAATGGACTCAAGCCACAGAACTGACCCGATGCCGCCACCCATTTTCGGTCTTCACAATCCGTTTCACGTTGAGACACAAGACCGTACTGACACACCGCCGCCGCCCGACCTCGCCCGCAACACCACCGACCCGGAGCAGACCATGAACGCAGACCAGATCCTCACCGAAATTCGCGAAGCCAACCTGTCGTACCTGATGTTGGCGCAGAGCCTGATCCGGGCCGACCGTGAGCAGGCGCTCTACCGCCTCGGGGTGAGCGAAGACACCGCCACGATGATCGCGCTGCTGACCCCGGCGCAGATGATGAAGGTGGCTTCGGGCAACACACTGCTGTGCAAGTTCCGCATGGACGACGACCTGGTCTGGGGCCTGATCACCAACCACGGCAAGGGCGCCGCGAACGACACCACTTCCAGGCTTCACGCCAGCATCCTGATGGCCGGCCGCCACCAGGAAGCGGCCTGACGACAGCCCCCGGCGCGGTGTACCGCGCCACCCCGCGAGGGGGGTGCCGAGCCGCAAGGTCCACGAATGTGGACCACTCCGTGGACCACGGAGCGGCCCGGCTCGCTGCGGCAAACACTGACGAACACTGAATCGAGACCACCATGGCACGCACCAAGAGCATCCTCACCGAAGCCAAGCAGATCAACCGTGCGGTGACGCTGATCAACCTCGGCGCACGCCTGCAGGTGCTCGAATCGGAAACCGACCTGTCGTACGAGCGCCTGCTGCGCCTGTACAAGGAAGTGGCGGGCAAGTCGCCCAGCAAGGGCCAACTGCCGTTCTCGACCGACTGGTTCATGACCTGGCAGCCGAACATCCATGCCTCGCTGTTCCTGAACATCCACGAGTACCTGAACAAGGTGGCCGAGATGGACGAGATCGACGCCGTCATCAAGGCCTACCAGCTCTACCAGGAACAGACCCAGGCGCAAGGCCTCGAAGCGCTGCTCTCGGTGACACGCGCCTGGCGGCTCGTGAAGTTCGTCGACAACGGCATGCTGACGATGACCAAATGCTCGAAGTGCAGCGGCCATTTCGTGACCCACCCGCACGAGATCGCGAAGCACTATGTGTGCGGTCTGTGCGTGCCGCCGGCCCGGGCCGGCAAGGGCAACGCGGTAGGTACGATCAAGATGGGTTCGGCGCCGGTCCACTGAATCCCCTCAAGTCTGCGGGTGGCCCGCCGATATCCATTCATGCAACCGGCCCGCGTGGCCTGAAGCGCGACTTCAACTTCTTGTCTCCTCCTGGCACATTGATGTGTCTTCAAGCGGGCCCGTGTGGCCCGCTTTTTTTTGGTCCTGCAGGCGCGGTGTGGGCTCAAGCACCGCGCCGCCCCGCCGATATCTACGCATGGATGGCCCGGCAACCGCGGGGCCGCCAAACACGGAACCCGACACCATGTTCGTTCTCGTTGGCTGGGGCCTGGCAATGGTTTGCATCTTCGGCGTGTACATCGTGCACGGCGGCAACATTGCTGTGATCCTGCACGCCTTGCCGTTCGAGCTGATCACCATCTTGGGTGCGGCGATGGGGGCCTTCCTGGCGAACAACCAGATGAAGGTCATCAAGTCGTCGATTGCCGGGCTGGGCAAGTGCTTCAAGGGCAGCAAGTACAGCAAGGCGCGCTACATGGCGCTGATGGCGCTGATGTACGACATCCTGCAGAAGGCCCGCAAGGAGGGGCTGATGGCGATCGAGAATGACGTCGAAAACCCGCACGGTTCGGCCATCTTCCAGAAGTATCCGGTGGTCGGCAACGACCATCACATCGTCGAGTTCATCACCGACTACCTGCGCATGATGGTGTCGGGCAACCTGAACGCCCACGAGATCGAAAGCCTGATGGACAGCGAGATCGACACGCACCACCAGGAAGAACACGCCGCCGTGGCCGCCATCGGGCGACTGGCTGGCGGCCTGCCGGCCTTTGGCATCGTCGCGGCGGTGCTGGGTGTCGTCAACACCATGGGTTCGGTCGGCCAGGCGCCGGCCGTCCTGGGCGGCATGATCGCCTCGGCGCTGGTCGGCACCTTCCTCGGCATCTTGCTGGCCTACGGCTTCGTGGAGCCGCTGGGTGGTCTGCTGGAACAGAAGGTCGAAGACGCGGGCAAGGAACTGCAATGCATCAAGACGACCCTGCTCGCCAGCATGCAGGGCTACGCACCGCAGGTGGCGGTGGAGTTCGGCCGCAAGGTGCTCTATTCCGTTGACCGCCCGACCTTCGCCGAACTCGAAAGTCACGTGAAGGGCAAGAAGTCGTGATGGAAGCCCTCGTCCGACCGGTACATTGGCCGACTCCCGAGGGCCTCTCGGGGCCTCTTCGTAGCCTTTGGGGTGCGGTCCGGCCATGGGCCACGCAGGGCCCCTTCGTGGCCCATGGCGGCCCGGCGCCGGGCCCATTCCGTTTTGATCGACGCAGGGAACAGCAGCATGTCCGGTGACTCCAAGAAACTCCAGCCGATCATCATCAAGAGGATCAAGAAGGGCGGCCATGGGGCGCATGGCGGGGCGTGGAAGATCGCCTACGCCGACTTCGTGACCGCGATGATGGCTTTCTTCCTGCTGATGTGGCTGCTCGGCTCCACCGCCGAGGGCGACAGGAAGGGCATTGCCGACTACTTCGCCTCGCCCCTCAGGGTGTCGATGATGGGCGGTGGCAGCGGCTCCGGCGATTCGTCCAGTATCGTGAAAGGCGGCGGCACCGACCTGTCCCGCAGCGCCGGGCAGGTCAAGGCCGGCGACACCGAAGCACAGCGCAAGACCTACCAGCTCAAGGCCCTGAAGGCCGAACAGCGCCGCGCCGAAGCGGCCCGGCTCGAAGCGCTGAAGCGCAAGGTGGAAGATGTGCTGGCCGCCAGCCCGAAGCTCGCGGCGATGAAGTCGCAGATTCGCCTGGAAATGACGCCCGACGGGTTGCGCATTGAGATCGTTGACGAACAGAACCGGCCGATGTTCGACAGTGGCAGCGCGGTCGTCAAACCGTACATGCGTGAACTGCTGCAGGAAATCGGCAAGGTCCTGTCGGAGGTGCCCAACCACCTGAAGCTCGAAGGCCACACCGACGCCCAGCCCTTCGGTGCGGGCGAGCGTGGCTACAGCAACTGGGAGTTGTCGAGCGACCGGGCGAACGCGTCGCGCCGCGAGCTGAACGCGGGCGGCCTGCCCGAAGACCGCGTGCTGCTGGTGCAAGGCCATGCATCGAGCGTGCTGTTCGATGCGAAGGAGCCGCTGGGCGCCGCGAACCGGCGCATCAGCATCACGGTGATGAACCGCGACGCCGAAGACCGGGTGTTCCGCAGCGTGGTCGAGGAAGAGCCGTCGCCGGTTGCCGAACCGCCCGCCACATCGACCTTTACTTTGCCGCCCACTGTCCGATAAGAGATTCCAGTGGCCTGAAGTGCCGCGTCCCGTCCCACATCCATTTCCCACACGCCCGTACTGACCCCGAGGAGTGCCATGAGCAACCCCACCGACATGCGATTCCTGATCGTCGACGACTTCTCGACCATGCGCCGCATCGTGCGCGGCCTGCTCAAGGAGATTGGCTACAGCAATGCCGACGAGGCCGAAGACGGCTCGGTGGCGCTGAACATGCTGCGCAACAACAAGTTCGACTTCGTTGTGAGCGACATCAACATGCCCGTCATGACCGGCTTCGAGTTGCTCAGCGCCATCAAGGCCGACAACAACCTGAAGCACCTGCCGGTGCTGATGGTGACGGCCGAGGCGCGCAAGGAAGACATCGTGCGCGCCGCCAAGGACGGTGCGGCCGGCTACGTCGTGAAGCCCTTCACCAAGGCCACGCTCGAAGAGAAGGTGCAGAAGATCATGCTCAAGCTCGCTGCAACGGCAGCGGCCTGACCGGCCCGGAGACCACGATCATGAAAATGGACAACATGGAAACGCTGGCACCGCAAGCGCCGGTCGGTGCCTCGTCCGAGGTGTTCCAGCAACTCGGGCTGATCACGCGCCAGCTGCACGACACGCTGACCCAACTCGGCGTCATGCCGCGCCTGCAGCAGGCCGCAGACGGCCTGCCTGACGCGCGCAGCCGCCTGAGCTACATTGCGAAGAAGACCGGCGACGCGGCCGACAAGGTGCTCAACCTGGTCGACATGGCGAAGGCCGAGCAAGTCAGCATCGCCAGCGAAACGCGGCGCATCGCACAAGCCATATTGGCCGACCCGGTGCGGGCGGTGGCGAGCGGCGCGGTAATGAACTTCGTCGGTGAAGTGGAGGCGGCGACCGCTCGCATCGACGCCCACCTGACCGACATCATGATGGCGCAAGACTTCCACGACCTGACCGGC
>CANJKD010000067.1 GCA_947474415.1 Burkholderiales bacterium
CCTGACCGACGTGGTCGACAGCACCCAGCTGTCCGAAACGCTCGGCGACGCGGCCATGGCGGAAGTCTGGGCGGCCCACGACCAGGTCGCCCGCGTGTTGCTGCCGGTCTGGCGCGGGCGCGAGATCGACAAGACCGACGGCATGCTCTTGATGTTCGATTCTGCCGCTGATGCAGTGGGTTATGCACTGGCCTACCACCGTGGGCTCGCCGGGTTGTCGGTGCCCCTGCTGGCGCGCGCCGGCCTGCACGTCGGGCCGGTGATCCTGCGCGAGAACGCCGCCGAAGACATCGCGCTCGGCGCCAAGCCGCTTGAAGTCGAGGGCCTCGCCAAGCCGACCGCCGCGCGCGTGATGTCTCTGGCGCAGGGCGGCCAGACCCTGCTGACCGCCGAGGCACGGGACGACCTCGGCAAGACGAAGCTGAGGGTGGTGTCGCACGGGCACTGGATGATCAAAGGGGTTTCGGAGCCGGTGGAAGTGTTCGAGGCCGGTGAACCCGACGCGCCCTTCGTGATGCCACCGGACGGCGAAAAAGTCTTCCGCGTGGTGCGCGCCGGCGAGTGGTGGCTGCCGGTCAAGGACATCCCTAACAACCTTCCGCATCAAACCACTTCGTTCATTGGTCGCGAGCGCGAACTGGTCGAAGTGAAGGCGTTGCTGGGCCGTTCGCGGTTGCTGACACTGCTGGGCATGGACGGCCTGGGCAAGACACGCCTTTCCTTGCAGGTGGCCGCCGAGACCATCCACGACTACCCCGACGGCGTGTGGTTCATCGACCAGGCGCCGATCAGCGACGCCGCGCTCATCGCCAGCGAAGTGGCCCAGGTGCTTGGCGTGCGCGAAGAGCCCGACCGGCCGCTGGTGCAAACCTTGTGCTCGCACCTGAAGTCGCGCCGCGCGCTGCTGGTGCTCGACAACTGCGAACACGTGGTGAAGGCGTCGGCCGAACTGGCCAATGCCATCCTGCGGGCCGCGCCCCATGTGCGCATCCTGGCGTCGAGCCGCGAGGCGCTTCGCATTACAGGGGAACAGGGCTATCCG
Organism: Burkholderiales bacterium; assembly: GCA_947474415.1. GTDB lineage: Bacteria > Pseudomonadota > Gammaproteobacteria > Burkholderiales > Burkholderiaceae_C > LMDS01. The sequence continues at coordinate 1,043 of CANJKD010000067.1, forward strand.
GTCATGCCCCTGCCGGTGCCGGGGCGCGATGACGGGGTCGAGGTGCTGTCGCAGTTCACGGCGGTTCGTTTGTTCGTCGAGCGCGCACGGCAACAGAAGCCGGCCTTCGTGCTCAACGCGAGCGAGGCGCCGGCCGTTGCGGAACTGGTGGCGCGGCTGGAAGGCATTCCGTTGGCGCTCGAACTGGCCGCCGCGCGGGTGCGTTCGCTCACGGTCGCCGACATCAACACCCGCCTCAAAGACCGCTACAAGCTCCTGACTGGCGGCGCCCGCGTGTTGCAGGAACGGCAACAAACCTTGCGCGCACTCGTCGACTGGTCGCATGAACTGTTGAATGACGAGGAACGCACACTGCTGCGCCGCCTCGGCGTCTTCGTGGGCGGCTTCGACATGGCGGCCGCTGAACAGGTGTGCGGCGACGACCCGTTGAACAGCGACGACGTGCTGGACCTGCTCGCGTCGCTGGTCGAAAAGTCGCTCCTCATGCTGGAGGAACGCGACGAAGGCGCGCGCTACCGCATGCTTGAAACCATCCGCGACTACGCGCGCGAGAAGCTCGACCTGAGCGGTGAATCGGCGGCCGTGGCCGCCCGGCATTGCGATCACTATTTCGTCATGGCGAAGGCCGCCAACCACGGCTCCAACGGCCCGGAACAGGCCGTCTGGATCTGGCGCGTCGAAGCCGAACTCGACAACTTCCGCGCCGCCATGGCACTGGCGCTGGCCGGCAGCGCCGATCCGCTCATTGCGGTCAAGTTCGCCGTCGCGATGCAAGGTTTCTGGATCTTGCGCGGCTACTCCAGCGAGGGCCGCAAACTCGTCCGCGCCGCGTTGGCGCTGCCTGCCGTCCAGGCCTCTGGTGTGGCCCAGGCCTGGGCACTGTACGTTGGCGCGGCGCTGGCCGAGAGCCAGAGCGACCACGCCGAGGCTCGCAAGATGCTCGAAGCCTGCCTCGACCTGCGGCGCCGCCAGGGCCACCCGGTTGACATCGCCGCCACGCTTTCCACGCTGTCGCTGGCGCGCCTGCTGGCGGGTGACGCACCCGAAGCGGCGGTCGGCGAGCGCGAGGCGCTGCAGATCTTCAGGCAAGTCGGCGATCTCGTTGGCGAAGCGATCGGGCTGCTGCACCTCGGGCAAATCGCGGTCTATCTGGGCGACGATGCCCAGGCGCGCGTCCATCTGGAGCAATGCCTTGTCATTGCCCGGGAAGTCAAGCACCAGGAGCTTGAGGGCGAGTGCGAACTGGTGCTCGGCGAAACCGCGTTTGAGTCGGGCGACATGGCCCAGGCCAGCTTGCGGTTCAAGCGGTCGCTGACGGTGTGCCGTGAGGCCGGCGACAAGCGCGGCGAGGCGAATGCACTGTGGTGGTTGGGGCGCGCCGACTTGGCGGGTGGAGACATCGCATCCGCCAAAGACCGGCTCGGCGAAGCCTTGAAGTCCTTCCGTGCGTTCGAGATGTGGGAAGGGCTGCTCGGTTGCCTGGAAGACCACGCAGTCCTCGCCAAGGCCGGGGGCCGGATTGACCTGATGCTGCAACTGGCCTCGGCTGCAGCCTGTTCGCGCGACCGGTTGCGCCTGCTTCGGTCGCCCAGAACCGAGAAGCGCTGGCAGACCCAACTCGACGCCGTTCGCAAGGCCGTTGCAGACAACTGGTTCGATTCGGCCTGGAGCGAAGGGCGCAACTGGCAGGTCGACGAAGCCATCGCCCGCGCGCTCTCGACCCGGGACGCGGCCGTCGCCGTGGCCTGAACCCGCAGGGGCCGCTCCCGCCATGAAAACCGCCGCTCGAAGCGGCGGTTTGCAGAATTCGACCCGCAGGGCTGTTTACTGCCGGCGGCGACGCACCACGAAACCCAGCGCGCCCAGCCCGGCCAGCATCAGAGCGTACGTTTCAGGCTCCGGTATCGGCGCGAACACGCCCACGGGCGCTTCGGCGGAGAAGCCGCAGGAGGTGTGGGGGATGGGAATGCTGGCGCAGATGGGCGAGGTCGTGACGGGGTTGGCATACACAAGCTGGGCCGAGCTACCGAACAGGATCAAGCTGAACGAGTCGGCACCGTTGCCGGCGATCAACAAGGAGCCGCCCACGGGGACAAAGTAACTGAAGAAGCCCGTGTCGACGCCCGCCAGCTTCCCACCGGCGATGGTCACGCCGTTGACAAAAACGGACGTGTTCAGCATGAACGACTCAAGCACCGGCGAGGTTTGCGGGTTCGAGTCGATAGTGCTGTTGTAAAAATCGACCTCGGCGCTCAGCAGAGTGAAAGCGGCGCAATTGCCGGCAACCGCGTAGTTGCCATCGGGCTGGCTGAGGCAGGTGGTCGGCACCTCGAAGGTTGCCGTTGCTTTCCAGCCCAGGTCAGGAAAGGGCGCACCATAGCTTGGATCGTAGGAGCCCCGGTACACCGTGGCCTGCGCTGGCGCGGCCACGAGCAGCGCTGCGGCGACGGCCACGGCGGCACAGAAGCTTGACTTGATGATTGGCGAGCGCGACATATCGACGATCCTTGGAGCGTGAACCCGGTTGAGGTGGTGAGCGTGGAAACGACTGGCACAGCGAAAGCCGCTTAGCGGCAAAGGCGCCCGGAACCACCTGACGGTTCATTGTAGGAATGCCGCAATCGCTTGTGTGCGGTCTGGACACCCTCGTTCAAGGGGGGCAACGCGGGCCGGAACGCGGGGCGGGTTGCGCTGGCAGGTCTTGCCCTGTGGTGAAGTGCCGCCACTCGCCAAGCCAAGGGGCCATGAGCGCACAACAGCTGATCGCCGACTTCATCGCCAAGTGGGGCCCGGGCGGCGCGAGCTTCGCACTCAACGAAGAGCAGGGCGCGCAGCAGCACTTCATCGAACTCTGCACCGTGCTGGGCGTGCCCACCCCGGCCGGCGGCGACGACTACCTGTTCGAGAAAGGCATGCTCACGCTGGGCCAGCCCCGCGGCTATGCCGTGTCTTCAAGCGCGGCCACTTCGCGTGGGAAAACAAGGCCCCCGGCAAGCCGCTCGAAGGCGCGCTGAAGCAGCTGATGACGTATGCGCTGGCGCTCGACAACCCGCCGCTGCTGATCGTCAGCGACCGCCTCCGCATCGAGGTGTACACGCACTTCAACGGCACGCCGAGCGAATGCCATGTGGTCACCCTGGCACAGCTTGGCGACCCGGCCAAGCGCGAGCTGCTGCGCCGCTGCTTCAGTGCGCCCTAAAGCTTCAAGCCCGCGCGCACCAACCGGCAGATCACCGAAGAAGCGGCGAATGCCTTCGCCACCACCGCCGAGCGCCTGCGCGAGGCCGGCATTGCCGCCGAGGTCACGTCGCACCTGCTCACCCAATGCCTCTTCTGCTTCTTCGCCGAAGACGTGGGCCTGCTGCCCGGCCGCCTGTTCGAGCGCCTGGTGGGCAACCAGCACGCCGAGCCCGAGGCCTTGCGGCGTGGCCTGCAGGGCCTGTTCACGACCATGCGCGACAGCGGCCTGTTCGGCGCCGACAGCATCGCCTGGTTCAACGGCGGCCTGTTCGCGAAGGTCGACGTGCCGCCGCTGCGCCCGATGGACGTGGCCGCGCTGCGCAACGCCGCCGCGCTCGACTGGAGCGCGATCGACCCGAGCATCTTCGGCACCCTGTTCGAACGCGGGCTCGACCCGAAGAAGCGCAGCCAGCTCGGCGCGCACCTCACCGATGCCGTGACCATCATGCGCGTCATCGAGCCCGTGGTGCAGCGCCCGCTGCTGGCCGAATGGGAGCGCGTGAAGCTCGTCATCGCCAGGCACATGGGCAAGCACAAGCGCGCGGCCGATGCCGAGTACCGCAAGGCGAACGATGCCTTCGTCGGCTTCCTCGAACCGCTGCGCGCCTTCCGCGTGCTCGACCCGGCCTGTGGCAGCGGCAACTTCCTGTACCTGGCGCTGAAGTGCCTGAAAGACATTGAGCACCTGGCCAACATCGAGGCCGAGGCATTGGGCTTGCAGCGCCAGGTCGATTCGTACACCAGCCCGGCGAACGTGCTGGGCATCGAACTCAACGAATACGCCGCCGAACTGGCGCGCGTCACGGTCTGGATCGGCGAGCTGCAATGGCGGCTGCAGCACGGCTACCCGTTCAAGCTGAACCCGGTGCTCGACCCGCTCGACCAGATCGAATGCCGCGATGCGTTGATGAACGCGGATGGCAGCGAGGCGGTGTGGCCGGTGGTGAATGTGGTGGTGGGGAACCCGCCGTTCGTGGGCAACAAGAAGATGCGCGACGAACTCGGTCCGTCGTACACCGAGGTTTTGCGACTGACCTATTCGGCGAAGGTGCCGAGCAGCGTCGACCTGGTGTGCTACTGGTTCGACAAGGCACTGAAGGCGATCCGGCACGATGGGCTCGGCGCGGCCGGTTTGGTTGCCACGCAAGCCATTCGACGCGGATCGAACCGGGCCGTGCTCGATTCGATCGCGCGCGAGAGCCGCATCTTCGATGCCTGGGCCGATGAGCCGTGGGTCAATGACGGTGCGGCCGTTCGCGTGTCGATGGTGTGCTTCGGCGCTGCGTCGGGTGTCGCCCGTTTGGGCGGCATTGAAGTGCCGCGCATAACGGCCGACCTGGGTGGCAGTGGCGACCTTGACTTGACCCAGGCCATGCCCTTGGCGGAGAACGCGAGAGTGGCGTTTCAGGGTTCAAGCAAAGTAGGCGCGTTCGACATATCGGGCGCTTTGGCGCGATCATGGCTGGCGCAGCCGAATCCGAACGGTCGCCCGAACTCGGATGTTGTGCGGCCGTGGGCGAATGGCCAGACTTTGGCCCAGCGCGCCGGTGACGACTGGATCGTCGATTTCGGATGCGAGATGACCGAAGGCACGGCGAGTCTCTACGAGCTGCCGTTCAGGCACGTCGAGCAGTATGTGAAGCCTGAGCGGATCACGAACAACCGCGAGGCCTATCAGCGCTACTGGTGGCGGCACGCAGAGGCACGGTCGGGCTTGCGCCGCGCGTCTGAGCAGCTTGAGCGCCTTATCGCGACGCCGCGCGTGGCCAAGCATCGCTACTTTGTCTGGTTGCCTCTCGCGGTGCTCCCGGACACGCGCCTCTATGCGATCACGCGCGATGACGATTTCGGTTTTGGCGTGCTGTCGTCCCGACTTCACGAGGTATGGTCATTGGCGAACGCTTCGATGCACGGTGTCGGCAACGATCCAACCTACAACGCCAAGTCCTGCTTCGAGACCTTCGCGTTTCCACGTGCCCAGCCCGAGCACGCCGAGACAATCGCCCGCGCCGCCAAGCACCTGAACGACCTGCGCGAACGCTGGCTCAACCCGCCCGAATGGACGCGGCGCGAGCCCGAGGTGGTGCCGCTCGGCTTTCAGCTCAGTGATGACGGTCAGTGGTATTTTCCCGCGCCCGCTTCGGTTTCCGGCTTCGAGCCGAAATCCGAAGCCGCCCGCGACGCCCTGCGATCCCCGCAAGCGGGGCCCCTCTTTCGGGCTCTGCGCGCGTACCCCGACCGCATCCTGCCGCGCGACGGCTTCGAGAAGTCGCTCGCCGCCCGCACACTGACCAAGCTCTACAACGAGCGCCCCGCGTGGCTCGCCCAGGCCCACGAAGCGCTCGACGTTGCAGTCGCCGCCGCCTATGGTTGGCCCGACTACACGCCGCAGATGCCGGACGAGGAAATCCTGCGCCGGCTGCTGGCCTTGAACCGCGAGCGGGCGGATTTGAAGTTGCCGCGCGGCGACACTCCGGCCGGTCAAGCCACCAACAACTGACACCGCGTGATTCTCGACAGCGTTTCGCCCATGGCTTCGCGCGCGATGGCGGTGTCGTAGTTGGCCTGGCCGCGCAGCCACCAGCCGTCGCTGAGCCCGAAGTAGCGGCACAGCCGCAGGTCGGTGTCGGCGGTGATGGAACGCTTGCCTGCCACGATGTCGCCAATGCGTTGTGGCGGCACACCGATGTCTTTCGCCAGGCGGTACTTCGTCAGGCCGAGCGGCTTCAGGAACTCTTCATCCAGCATTTCGCCGGGAGAAACAGGTGGAACGGTACGCATGGTCAAACTCCTTCAGTGGTAGTCCACGATCTCGACGTCCTGCGGGCCGAGGGCAGTCCAAACGAAGCACACGCGCCATTGATCGTTGATGCGAATGCTGTGCTGCCCCTTTCGAATGCCCTTCAGCGCCTCCAGCATGTTGCCGGGCGGAATGCGCAGATCTTCCAGCAGCGCTGACCAGTCGAGCTGTTCAAGTTTGCGCAGGGCGGGGCGCTCCACATTGACCCAGCGCCGAACACGTTGACCGAGAAACAGCGCCTGCGTGTCCTTGCACTTGAAGCTCTTGATCGGCATGCGTGAATATTAACGAAAGACGTTATTAACGTCAATCGTTCATAAGAGCGACACTGCTTCGATCCGGCTTGTTCGCAGGGTCTCGGCGTGCCGATAGTCCGGCGACCCGAGACCGCTGTGCCGGAGCGCCTGTCCTGGGCGCAGCAGCCATGCGACCCAGGAGATCACCATGGCCACACCCGACACCGACAAGGTTTTCAGCGGCTCCATCCCCAAGCTGTATGAAGCGTACATGGCGCCGATGTTCTTCGAGCCCTACGCCGTTGATCTGGCGAACCGGCTCGCGAACCAGGCCAACGCCCGCCCGCTGTCGCGCGTGTTCGAAATCGCGGCCGGCACCGGCGTCGTCACGCGCCGGCTGGCGGCCACGCTACCGGGCAGCGTTGCCATCGTCGCCACCGACCTGAACCCGCCGATGCTGGCGCTGGCCACCGAACTGGGCACGAGCCGGGCAGTCGAATGGCGATCGGCCGACGCGATGAACCTGCCTTTCGAAGACGCCAGCGTCGACGCCGTGGTGTGCCAGTTCGGCGTGATGTTCTTCCCCGACAAGGCGAAGGCGTTCTCCGAGGCGCACCGGGTGCTGCGGCCGGGCGGCGTGTTCCTGTTCAATGTCTGGGACCGGATCGAGGAAAACGAATTCGCGCACACCGTCTCGGTCGCGCTCGAATCACTCTTCCCCGACGACCCGCCGCGCTTCATGGCGCGCACGCCACATGGCTACTTCGACTTCGACACGATCACGCGCGACCTGCGGGCTGGCGGTTTCACTGCCGCGCCGGTCATCAACACCATGGCAGAGCGCAGCCGGGCCGCCTCGGCGCGCGTGCCGGCCATCGCGTTGTGCCAGGGCACGCCGCTGCGGGGCGAGATCGAGGCGCGTGGCCCAGCGCGGCTGGGCGAGGTGACCGACATCGCCGAGCAAGCCCTCGCCCGCCGCTTCGGGCCGGGACCGGTGGAAGGCAAGATCCAGGCGCATGTGGTGATGGTCGAGCGCTGAGCGCTGCGGGTTGAGCGTGGGGCTACGGGCTTGACCTCGAAGTGTCGATCGTCCGGCCATGGAAGCAACACTCGTCAGTCGGCCGACCGGGTTGCCGACTTGTCCTTCAACGACTTGTTGCGGGCCGGTGCAGATTCCGGGCCGTTGGCCGACGCACCGCGCTGGCGCGAGTGGCGCGAGATGCGCCACGCCACCAGCCATGCG
>CANJKD010000068.1 GCA_947474415.1 Burkholderiales bacterium
AGCGTGGTGGTGATGGCCTCGATGCTGGCGATGCCATCGATGCCGTCCATGAAATTGAACAGGTTCACCATCCACACCAGGTACAGGGCGCACAAGGCCGGGCCGGCATAGGACAGGTCGACCAGCACGCCGAACACCGGCACGGGTGGTACACGGCCCATCCACCAGAGCACCCAGGCCGCCGCAGCGGCATGGCCGAGGAAGCGCCAGCGCGCGGGCAGGCTGCTGCGGTCGTCCAGGAAGCCGAGCAACGCGATCGTCGACCCGGCGCCGATGCTTGCCACGGCGAGGCGGCCTTCGATGAAGCCCAGCGCGCCCAGCAGCAGCACCAGCAGCAGCAACGACAGCACGATGGCCACGCCGCCGCCACGTGGCGTGGGCACGGTGTGCGAACTGCGCTCGTTCGGCAGGTCGAGCATTTGTGTCGACAGGGCATAGCGGCGTACCAGCGCCGTGAGCCCCCATGACAGGGCGAGGGCGCCCATCAGAAGCGCCATCAAGATGGGAAAGTTCATGTCGGGCAGGTGCTTAAGAGGCGCCGGTCAAAGCTTTGACTGTTCGACATATGCGCGCGCCGTATTGCGCAGCGCATCGGCCAGGCGAAGCGGTGGCGTCCAGCCGAGGCGGCTGCGGGTGGCGCCGATGTCGACCTGCAACGAGCCGCACAGTTGCGCAACCGCTTGCGTCTTGCCGAACAATCGGGCCGCACCGGCCAACAGCGCCACCGGCACGGGAATGAGGCGTGCCGGCTTGCCCAATGCCGCGGCCAGGCTGCGCAGCAGCGCCGTCGTGGAGATGTCGTCACCGTCACTCGCCAGAAAGGTCTGGTTGGGCGCAGCGGGGTGATCGACGCAGGTGTCGATCAGGCTCACAAGGTTACTGAGCGACACCAGGCTGCGCTGGTTATGAACGGCCCCGAGCGGCAATGGCACGCCCCGATGCAGCGCGCGGATCAGCGCGCCGAAGTTGCCCGGTGCGCCGGGGCCGAACACCAGTGGCGGGCGAATGATCACCACCTCCATCTGCGTTTCGAGCGCGAGCTTCCGCAACGCCACCTCGGCCTCGTGCTTGGCTTGCGCATACGGCGAATGCGGCGCGGGCACGTCGTCGCGCGTGAACGGCCGGCCGAAGGTCTGTGCGCCGTTCACGCCGATCGAGCTGATGAAGACAAAGCGTCGCACGCCCGCCTGCGCGGCCTGCCGGGCCAGGTTGAGCGTGCCGTCGACGTTAACGCGGCGGAACTCGGCCAGCGGGTCGCTCGCACTCTCTTGCATGACGTGGACCCGGGCAGCGCAGTGCACGATGCTGTCTACGTCGTGCAGCGCCGCGCGCCAGTCGGTGGAAGGCGCCAGTTCCCCGCCCTGCACCACCTGCACCGCGGGCGCGAACGGCACGGCGGCGGCGGGCAGCGGGCGGCGCAGCGCTGCGCGCACCGGCCGTCCGCCCTGCGCGAGTGCAGCGACCACCGCATGGCCGACAAAGCCGCTGGCGCCGGTCACCAGCACCCGCGTGGAACCGCTCGCCGTGTTCACGCTTCGCGCGTCAGGAATTGCCGGCCCCGGGACCAGAGCTTGCCGAGCGCGAACCCGCTCAGCGAAGGGTGCAGGCCGTGCATTTTTGCTGCGCGCCAGATCTCCTTGTTCTGCTTCCAGACGTTGCTCCAGCTGCGGTTCGTCAGGCCGCCCAGGCGCATGTGCACCATCACGCCCGGCAGGTAGCGGGTGCGGATGCGGTTCACCTCGATGAAGCGGGCCAGCAATTCCCAGTCGGCAGCGATGCGGAAGTTCAGGTCGAAACCGCCCAGCTTCTCGTAGACCCGCTTGCGCACGAACACGGTCGGGTGCGGTGGCACCCAGCCTTGCAGGAACATGCCGGGCTTGTAGTCGGACGAGCGCCAGTAGCGCACGATCTTGTCGGTCTCGAACTGCTTCACGTAGCACAGGTCGCTGTAGACGGCGTCGAGTTTCGGGTCGGCGGCGAAGGCCCGGGCGACCTTGGAGATGACATCCGGTGCCGGATAGAAATCGTCGGAGTTCAGGAAGCCGATGACCTCGCCGGTGGCCAGCGTCAGGCCCTTGTTGTATGCGTCATAGTTGCCCTTGTCCTTCTCGGAGATGCACTTCGAAACCAGCGCGCCGAAGCGGCCCACGATCCCGAGCGTGTTGTCTTTCGACAGGCCGTCGACCACGATGTATTCGAGGTTCTTGTAGTCCTGCGCCTCGACCGTCTTGATCGTGTGTTCGATCGTGGCGGCGCTGTTGTAGCAGACGGTGATGATGCTGACCTTGGGCGGTTCTGAAGGCATGTGAAAACTCTCGTTGAAACGTTCCGGCGCGCCGGATGGAAACTTCGCTCGTGTGATGTGGGCGGCAGTCAGGCCGCAACCGGCAGCGACAGGAACTCCTGGTACGAGTGGCGCAGCCCCGCCTCGATCGGCGTGGTCGGCACCCAGCCCAGTGATTCGATCTTCGACACGTCGAGCAGCTTGCGCGGCGCGCCGTCGGGCTTGCTGGCATCGAACTCGATGCGGCCGGCGTAGCCCACCACGTCACCGACCAGCTTCGCGAGTTCGCTGATCGTGATGTCGTGGCCGGTGCCGATGTTGATGTGCGACTGCATCGGCTTCGTGATCGCGGCATAGGCCGCGCGGTCGAGTTCCATCACGTGCACAGCGGCGGCGGCCATGTCGTCCACGTACAGGAACTCGCGGCGCGGCGTGCCGCTGCCCCAGATCACGACGCTGGGCGTACCGTTCAGCTTTGCTTCGTGGAAGCGCCGGATCAGCGCCGGGATGACGTGGCTGTTCTCGGGGTGGAAGTTGTCGCCCAGGCCGTACAGGCTGGTCGGCATCAGGCTGCGGAAGTCGGCCCCGTACTGGCGCGCATAGCTCTCGCACATCTTGATGCCGGCGATCTTCGCGACGGCATAGGGCTCGTTGGTCGGCTCGATCGCGCCGGTCAACAGGTATTCCTCGCGCATCGGCTGCGCCGCAAGCTTCGGGTAGATGCACGACGAGCCGAGCAGCAGCAGCTTGGCCACGCCGTGGCGCCAGGCCTCGTGCACCACGTTCGCCTCGATCATCAGGTTCTGGTAGATGTACTCGGCCGGGAAGGTGTTGTTGGCGTGGATGCCACCGACCCGGGCGGCGGCCAGGTACACAGTGGCGATCTTCTGTTCGGCGAAAAAGGCACGCACGGCGGACTGGTCGGTCAGGTCGAGTTCGGCATGGCTGCGGGTGACGATGTCGGTGTGGCCGCACGCGCGCAGTTGGCGCACGAGGGCCGCGCCCACCATGCCTTTGTGGCCGGCGACGAAGGTGCGTGAAGGTGAAGTGGTCGTCACTTGGGGTTGCCTTTGGAAAGGGTTCCCGGCTCGCCGGCCGCCTTGATCGCGGGCGCAAGCGGGTTCAGGTCAGGGCTGTGGATGAGTCGCGCGAGACGGCGTGCGCCGGCCACGCTCAGGTGGTTGTCGTCGAAGTACATCGCCTCGCCGTCGATGACGGCGCGGCAGGTCGTTGCATCGCACACGGCGTCGCGCGAACCGACCCGGTTCACGCCGTTCGCCAACCGGAGCGAGGCCAGTTGCAGCAGGACTTCGCGGTTGCGCCGTTCGTACCAGGCCACGCTCCCGCCATCGGTTTGCACTGTGGCCGCACCGAACAGGTCGCGCTTGTAGATGAGGCGGTCGATCGATGCGCCGAGTTCGGGAATCGGTTCGACCACATGGACGTTCTTGCCCGCCGCCTTCAAGCGCCTGACGACCTCGGCGAAGCTGTTCCAGTAGGCCGCGCGCGCTGCCTGCGGGCCTTGCTCGCGCAGGAAGGCCGGTGCGGTATCGGGCACCGCCGGGTAGCTGCGGAGCTGGTCGCCGTACAGGTGAAAACTGTGCCGGAACACCAGCACCACGTCGTGCAATTCGGGGCTGGCTTCCAGCAGCGCCAGCGACTCCTGTAACCAGCGCGAACAGCCGGGCACATTCGACTCGAAGGTCAGCGCCGGCTGGCAGCCGCTGTCGGTGAGGTGCAGCACGCCCCGCCCGTTCGGCTTCAATTCTTCGGCCAGCGCCCAGGCCAGCTCCACGCCATGGCTGTCGCCGAGCACCGCCCAGGTGACATGCTCCGCGAAGTAGCGGCACGCCAGGCCCGGCTTCAGGTAGGCCAGGCCTTCGGTGTGGCAACCGGTGCGCTTCGGGCTGCCCACCGCCGACGCGGCGAGCTGGTTGCTGGCTTGGTCGAAGCGGCCCGGCGCGCCATGGCGCAAGTGACCCGCAACCCCCACGCCGACGAAGCACAGCGATGCCGCGAGCGAGAGCGTGAAGATGCGTGGCCGCGAGAAGCGGCCCGGTTGGCGGAACGGCATCTCGACGAAACGCCATGACAGGCAAGACAGCACGCCGGTCAGCGCGATCAGCGCGACGAACACCGCTTGCGGTGGGTGGCTCGCGCTGACCGTGCGCGCAAAGGCGAACAGTGGCTGGTGCCACAGGTAGGCGCTGTACGAGACCAGCCCGATGCCGACGAAACCGCGCGAGGCCAGTACCTTGCCGAGCAGCGTGCGCGGCGTGCAGAAGCACAGGATCAACGCCGTGCCCAGCACCGGGGCGATCGCGAAGCGGCCGGGGAACGGGGTGTCCTTGTCGTAGCCGCACACAGCCATCAGCACGAGCCCGATGCCGAGCGCGCTCAGCCACTCGTGCGCGGCGGGGCGCGCCAGCGCGCCGGTGTTCCAGCGGTTGCGGTGCAGCGCCACCATCGAGCCGGCCAGCAGCTCCCAGGCGCGCGTCGGGGCGAAGAAGAAGTTGAACGACGGGTCGCGCAGCTCGTACCAGAGGCAGGCCGCGAGCGACGCGATCCCCAGCAAGCCCAACACCGCGCTGCGCCCATTGCGCCAGAAGCGCCACAACAGCATCAACACGATCGGGAACACGACGTAGAACTGCTCTTCGACCGACAGGCTCCAGGTGTGCAGCAGCGGCAGCGTTTCGGCGTTCGCGCCGAAGTAGCCGCTCTTCAGCCAGAAGTACAGGTTTGACAGGAACAGCGTGACCGCGACCACGCTCTGGAAGAATTCGCGCAACTGGCCTGGTGTGAGCCAGGCCCAGGCGAACGGCACGCAGCAGGCCATCACGAAGAACAGGGCCGGGAAGATGCGCCGCGCGCGCCGCTCGTAGAACTTGCGGAAGCTGAATTGGCCGGTGGCCAGGTCGGCGGCCAGGATCGACGTGATCAGGTAGCCGCTGATGACGAAGAAGATGTCGACGCCGACATAGCCGCCGGGGAACGGGCCGATGCCGGCGTGGTACAGGATGACGGCGACCACCGCCACGCAGCGCAGGCCGTCGACCTCGGGGCGGTAGGCCGAGTCGCCGGCTCGGGCTGCGCTGCCGAGCAGCGAGGCGCCAGCGCCGCTCACGCCGGGCTTCCGATCAACAGCGGGCGCGGCCGGCGCAGCTTCAGGCGCCTGGCGCTCAGGAAGGCGACCAACATCCATGCATGCGTCACCAGTCCGTTCGAAAAGCCGATCGGGGTGTTGATGAAGCTGAACAGGATGCCCATCGTCACGAAAGGGGCGAACACCAGCCAGCGCGAATCGCGGGCGCCGCAGATGCGCTGGTAGACGAGCCCGGTCAGCGCGCCCCACACACCGCTGACCAAAATGCCGAAGAACCACAGGTCGACATACAGCGAGCCGAAGGCCGAAGGCAGGAAGCCATAGGTGCCGAGCTGTTGCAGCGCATCGAAGTTGCGGGCCACGAGCGCGCCGTCGAGCCGGCGCACCAGGGCCGAGACGAGGTCAACGCCATAGACGCCGAGCTGCATCGGGCCGTGGTAGTCGGAGAACAGGAAGTTGCCCATCATCAGGCCCTGCACGACGTACCAGTTGAAGATGAAGACGATGTAGGTCACCTCGTCGCCGAGGGCCTTGAACATCAGGTCGGCCAGCGGGCCGCGAAAGCCGATGCCCCAGATTTCTTCGGCGACCTTGAACATGCCAGGCGCGCCGCCGACCACTTCGGCCCGCGTGAAGAACACCGCCACGAAGTAGTACAGCGCCCCGGCGATGATCACGCCGATGGCCAGCAGCGCCAGTGGCCCGAGGCGCCGCCGCCGCCGCGTGCCTGCCGGGGCCTGGCGGCGCATGCAGACCTTGCGCGTGCCCAGCGCGAACATCGAGATCAGGATGGCGTACAGCAGCGGCGCGCGCCCGCCCATGGCCACGGTGGCCATCAGCACCGGCAGTACACCGAAGGCGGCCAGGCGGGTGAGGCTGGGGCGGCGTTCGAAGACGATGGCGCGCACCAGGTACACATAGGCGGCGGGGTAGGTCAGGAAACCGATCTGGAACCCGAGCGTGCTCGACGACGCCGCGCCTTCCATCAGCGCCGAAGCCTGGTCCGAGCGCAGGTCGTAGGCCTCCGCGAGGTCCAGCACGCTCTTGTCGCGCAGGTCGAACAGCAGCGCGATGACGGTGACCACGCCCGCCGCAGCGAGCAGCCTTTCGGTGGTCGAGAAATCGATGCGCTGCGGGCCGACAGGCCCGCGTTTCACCGGCTCGATCAGCAGCGTGCCGACGCAGAACGCGGCCAGGAACAGGAACAGGATAACGAAGCCCTCGACCGTGAGGTGCTTGTCGACCAGCTGGAACGGCAGCACCGCGTACAGCAGGATGCACGCGGCCCATACCTTGAGCATCGAGAGGGCCGGATGGCGCATGGACGGCAGGGCCTGATGTTCAGGGGTGGGCCAAGCGTGCCGGGCTCAGCCGAGTACGCAGGTCAGCACGAGTCGCTCGCCCTGCCGCACCATGCCGCCGCGGTGAAAGCCCTTGGTGTCGAACAGCACCACGCTGCCGCGCGGGGCGGTGATGGTCCATTCGGCGCCGAGCACGCGCTGCGCGATCTCGGTGGCGGGCAGCACATCGTTGCCGAACGAGCACTTGCGGCGCAGCGCGGCCGGCAGGGCGGCGAACCGGCCGCGGTTCGCCGGGCCCGTGCCGGAGCAGGCCGACTGGTCGTTCGTCTCCTCGATCCAGTCGCGCAAGCGCCCCGAACGAACCGTCTGCGTGCCGATGGCGTAGGCGAAGGGGCCGTTCTCCGGGCTGACGTCGGACAGATAGAAGATCGCCTTGATGTCGCCGCCCGATGCGTCGCGGTGCATGTAGGCGGCGGGGCGTTCGGCGGGCGGAAGGTCGGCGAAGATGCGGCGCCAGAAGTCGTCGCTGGGGTCGTTGATCTGAGGGTTCACGTCGATCAGCGCGGCGCGCCGGCCAATGTAGGCTGAGACACCGTCGAGGATGCCGCTGCGTTCGAGCGCGTCGCCGACGGCCGCGAACAGCTCGGCATGGGCCGTGCGCAGCGCGTAGCTGCGCGACTCGTCGAATTCGCGGCCGCCTTCGGCCCGCTGGCCGCGCGCCTGGCGCAGCCGGTCGTACAGGGGCTGGGTGATGGCGGCGATGCGGGCGAATTGCGGCGCATCGACCTGCGCCACGCAGACACCATCGCGGTTCAGCGTCTCCCGCACCGCACGGCCACCCGCCGTGGCCGCCGGCGCATGGCTGCGCGGCACGATCTTGCGCAGCGCGTTGCCGCCGGCCTCGCGCAGCAGGCGCAGCCAGCCGCTCACCGACGCCGGCTTGCGGAGGTGGCCGGGGATCAGTTCGTAGGAGACGAGCCGCTTACACAGGATGACGCCGAAGTACTTGCCGAACACCAGCAGCGAGGCGAGCCGGGCCTTCAGCGAAGCCGACTGCACCAGGGGTCGGTAGGCCGGGTGGGCCGCGTAGTCGATCCAGGTGCCGGGGCTCTCACCCGCGCGGGCCGCGAAGGGCTGCAGGCCGGCCGGCGGTGGCACGAGCTTGGGCGCCTCTTCCGTGGTGGGGCGGGGCGAGGGCATCACGATGGGGGAGGTGGCGGTGGTGTTCACAGTTGGTCCTCGGCAATCAGTTGGTCGAGTCGTTGACCGAGCATGCGGGCCAAGCCCAACGCACCGGCGGATGGATTCTTGCGATCGAAGCCGTTGAAGGAGAAGAAGTCGGCCTCGAAGCTGCCGCGCAGCAAATCCGCGATTATCCGTTCGCGCCTGACCTCGACCGGGTCGAAGAATGTGTGGCCAAGGGCGCGCTGGCCGAGGGTTGACACCTCGTCGCGCTCGCGAAAGATCAGGAAGTCGGGTTCCTGGGCGTAGTACGACTCGGTGACGACGGACGTCAGCCCCGCCAGCGCGGCTTGCAGGCCGAGCGTGCCAGTGCAGGTGAAGTTGGCCCCCACGAGTGCCATCAATTCGTTGCCGCTCACGTCGTACGGAACCAGGACGACGTTGGGTATTTCGAGCAGGCGGACGATCAGGTCGGTGTGGCGAAAGCCGAACTGCAGCGGATGGTCTTTCACCAGCACGAGAAAGCCCTGTGCCGAAAACGAACGCGCGGCCTCGACCACGAGGTTCTCGTGATCCACGAGATCGACATTGCGCAACCAGTAGTCGATCGACGCTTCGGGAAACAACTGCAGTCCGAACATCACGCGCTTGGACAGAGGGAAGCGG
>CANJKD010000069.1 GCA_947474415.1 Burkholderiales bacterium
CCATCCCCTACGAGCGTGATTTCACGTTGATCGGCACCACCGATGTCGAGCACCACGGCGCCGTCGGCGAGGCACGCATCGATGCGTCCGAAACCGCATATCTGTGCGAGCAGGCGAGCCGCTATTTCGCGAAGCCCGTGACGCCGCAAGACGTGGTCTGGAGCTATGCCGGCGTGCGCCCGCTGCTCGACGACGAATCGGGTGACCCCTCGGCCGTGACGCGCGACTATTCGCTCGAACTCGACTGGCCTGCTGCCGGGCCGCCCCAGGGCGGGCGCGCCCCTTCGGGGGGCCGGGGCGAAGCCCCCCGGGGCTTGGTTCGGCAGGCGCCGTTGCTCACCGTGTGGGGTGGCAAGATCACCACCTTCCGCAAGCTCGCCGAAGAGGCTGCCGACCTGCTCGCCGCGCCGCTCGCCAGCTCTGCCAAGCGCGGCGCGTGGACACATGGGGCGTACTTGCCGGGCGGCGACCTGAGCGCCTGGATCGGCAAGGCGCAGCGGCCCGACACTGACTTCACACGCTTCGCTCAAGCCGCCGCGCTGCGCTACCCGCAACTGCCCGCCGCCGTCTGCCATCGGCTGGCGCGCGCCTATGGCGCCTGCATCGATACGCTTCTTGCAGGCGCGGGCTCGGGCGGCCTCGGCACCGAGATCGCCCCCGGTCTGTTTGAAATCGAGATGAACTACCTGCACGACCACGAGTGGGCGCGCAGCGCCGAAGATGTGCTGTGGCGGCGCAGCAAGCTCGGCCTGCATTTCAGCGCGTCGCAGTGCCGGGCGGTGGCCGACTGGTGCGCCGCGCACTGGACCGTCGAGCCGGCGCCCCGTTCGGCCCCGGCCTCGCACCCGATGGAGACCCCATGGAACTGATGCTCGAACGCATCGAGCAACGCGTGGGTGCCGTACCCCACCTGTACCCGCTCGACCTGACCTTGGTGCCGCGCGCCGTGACCGTGCTGCTCGGCGCCACGCAGGCCGGCAAGACCACGCTGATGCGCGTGATGGCCGGGCTCGATGTGCCGGCCAAGGGCCGCGTGCTCGTCGACGGCATCGACGTGACCGGCAAGCCGGTGCGCGAACGCAACGTCGCGATGGTCTACCAGCAGTTCATCAACTACCCGTCGATGACGGTGGCCGACAACATTGCCTCGCCACTGAAGTTGCGGCGCGAAAAGAACATCGACGCGCGCGTGGCCGAACTCGCCGCCAAGCTCCACATCGAGCCCTTCCTGAAGCGCCTGCCGGCCGAGTTGTCGGGTGGCCAGCAGCAGCGTGTCGCGCTGGCCCGCGCGCTCGCCAAGAACGCGCCGCTGATGCTGCTCGACGAACCGCTGGTGAACCTCGACTACAAGCTGCGCGAGGAACTGCGCGACGAGCTTTCACAGCTCTTCGCGAGCGGCCAGTCGACGGTTGTCTATGCCACCACCGAGCCCACCGAGGCGCTCTTGCTCGGCGGCTACACGGCCGTGTTGGACGCCGGTGAGTTGCTGCAATACGGGCCCACCGCCGAGGTCTTCCACCGGCCGCTGTCGATCCGCGTCGCGCGCGCTTTCAGCGACCCGCCGATGAACCTGATCGAAGGCCGCGCCGCCGCTGGCGGCCTGGCGTTGGCCGGCGGTCTGAGCCTGCCCCTCGCCTTGCCCGCCGGCCACGCCGACGCGTTGACGCTCGGCGTGCGCGCCGGTGCCTTGCGGGTGCAGCAGCGCCCCGGTGACTTGGCGCTGCCGGGCCGCGTCGAGCTGGCCGAGATCTCGGGTTCCGACACCTTCGTGCACGTGCACACCGCGCTCGGCGAACTGGTGGCGCAACTCACCGGCGTGCATGTGTTCGCGCTCGGCGCGCCCATCACGCTGCACCTGAACCCGGCGCAAGCTTATGTGTTCGGCGCCGATGGCCAGCTGCTCGTCGCACCCGCCGTCGGCATGGGAAGGCTCTGACATGGCCCGCATCGAACTCGACCTGGCACATGCCTACAAGCCGAACCCGCAGCGCGACGAAGACTATGCGCTGCTGCCGCTGAAGATGCGCTTCGACGACGGCGGCGCCTACGCGCTGCTCGGGCCTTCGGGCTGCGGCAAGACGACGCTGCTGAACATCGTCTCCGGCCTCGTGAAACCTTCGCACGGCAGCGTGACCTTCGACGGCAGCGAAGTCACCGCGCGCACGCCGCAACAACGCAACATTGCGCAGGTGTTCCAGTTCCCGGTCATCTACGACACGATGACGGTCGCCGAAAACCTCGCCTTCCCCCTGCGCAACCGGGGCGTGGCGGCCGACAAGATCAAGCAGCGCGTCGGCAAGATTGCCGAGATGCTGGAGATGAGCGGCCAGCTCGACATGCGCGCCGCCGGGCTGGCGGCCGATGCGAAGCAGAAGATCTCGCTCGGCCGCGGCCTGGTGCGTGAAGACGTGAGCGCGGTGCTGTTCGACGAGCCGCTGACCGTCATCGACCCGCACCTGAAATGGCAGTTGCGCCGCAAGCTGAAGCAGATTCACCACGAGCTGAAGCTGACGCTGATCTACGTTACCCACGACCAGGTCGAGGCGCTGACCTTCGCCGACCAGGTGGTGGTGATGACGCGCGGGCGGGCGGTGCAGATCGGCAGCGCGTCTGACCTGTTCGAGCGGCCGCAGCACACCTTCGTCGGCCACTTCATCGGCTCGCCGGGCATGAACTTCCTGCCGGTGCACTGGAACGGTTCGGGCATCGATGTGGCCGGCCGCAGCATGTTCAGCTCTGTCGCCGCATTGAAACTCGCCGGTGCAGACAAGCTCGGCGTGCGGCCTGAATACGTCAGCCTCGCGGCCCCGAACGAAGCCGGCGCCGTGCCCGCCCTGGTGACGCAGGCGCAAGACATCGGCACCTACTGGCTCATCACCGCGCGGGTCAGTGGTGGCGAGGAATCAGTTGTACGCGCGAGGCTGAGCCCGGAGCAAGCCATTCCGAATGTCGGCGACGGCGTGTGGTTGTCCATCGTCGGCGCGCACACCTGCTTCTACAAGGACGAGCAATTGATTGCGGAGGCCAACACATGAAGCCGGTCAACCAGAAGGCCTGGTTCCTGATCCTGCCGGTCATCTTGTGCGTGGCGTTCTCGGCCATCCTGCCACTGATGACCGTGGTGAACTACTCGGTGCAGGACATCATCTCGCCCGAGCGACGCGTCTTCGTCGGCACCGAGTGGTTCAAGTCGGTGATGCGCGACGACGACCTGCTCGAAGCGCTGATGCGCCAGATCACGTTCTCGCTGTCGGTGCTGCTGGTCGAGATTCCGCTCGGCATCGCGCTTGCGCTGTCGATGCCGGCGAAGGGCTGGAAGTCGTCTGCGGTGCTGGTGCTCGTGGCGATCTCTCTGCTGATCCCGTGGAACGTGGTCGGCACGATCTGGCAGATCTACGGCCGCACCGACATCGGCCTGCTGGGTGCCACGTTCGCCAAGCTCGGCATCGACTACAACTACACCGGCAACGCCACCCATGCCTGGCTCACGGTGCTGCTGATGGACGTCTGGCACTGGACGCCGCTGGTCGCGCTGCTGTGCTTCGCCGGCCTGCGCGCGATCCCCGATGCGTACTACCAGGCCGCGAGCATCGACGGCGCATCGAAGTTCGCGGTGTTCCGCTACATCCAGTTGCCCAAGCTGCGCGGCGTGCTGATGATCGCGGTGCTGCTGCGCTTCATGGACAGCTTCATGATCTACACCGAGCCCTTCGTGCTGACCGGCGGAGGGCCGGGCAATGCGACCACCTTCCTCTCGCAATACCTGACGCAGAAGGCGGTCGGCCAGTTCGACCTCGGGCCGGCGGCGGCGTTCTCGCTGATCTACTTCCTGATCATCCTGCTGCTCTGTTTCATCCTCTACAACTGGATGCAGCGGGTCGGCACCGCTGACAAGACGGAGGCCGGTCATGGATGAGCGCCGCTTCAAGAAACGCACGCTGTTCCTGATCGCGTACCTGGTGTTCGCGATCCTGCCGGTGTACTGGATGATCAACATGTCGTTCAAGACGAACGAAGAGATCCTGTCCACCTTCAGCCTGTGGCCGAACCACTTCACCTGGGACCACTACAAGACCATCTTCACCGACGAGTCGTGGTACTCGGGCTACATCAACTCGATGATCTACGTCGCCATCAACACGGTGATCTCGCTGCTGGTGGCGCTGCCTGCCGCCTACGCGTTCTCGCGCTATTCATTCCTCGGCGACAAGCACGTGTTCTTCTGGCTGCTGACGAACCGCATGACGCCGCCCGCCGTGTTCCTGCTGCCGTTCTTCCAGCTCTACACCACGCTCGGCATGATGGACACGCACATCGCGGTGGCGCTCGCGCACCTGCTGTTCAACGTGCCGCTGGCGGTGTGGATTCTGGAAGGCTTTATGAGCGGCATCCCGCGCGAGATTGACGAGACGGCGTACATCGACGGCTACAGCTTTCCGCGCTTTTTCATCCGTATCTTCATCCCGCTGATCAAGGCCGGCGTGGGCGTGGCGGCGTTCTTCTGTTTCATGTTCAGCTGGGTCGAACTGCTGATGGCGCGAACGCTCACGAGCGTGAACGCGAAGCCCATCGTCGCGGTGATGACGCGCACCGTGAGCGCATCGGGCATGGACTGGGGCGTACTCGCAGCAGCCGGCGCTTTGACCATCGTGCCGGGAGCGATCGTGATCTGGTTCGTGCGGCACTACATCGCCAAGGGTTTCGCGATGGGCCGGGTATGAAATCAATTCACGAAGTATTCAGGAGCTTTTGATGTTCGAGTGGATGGCCTGGACCGTGCCGGTGGCGGTGTTCTTCTGCTGCATCGCCTTGATGCTCGCCGGCATGACGCTGTGGGAGCTGAAATCGCCCACGGTCGAGCGCAAGGGCTGGCTGCCCATCGCCACCACACGTGGCGACCGCCTGTTCATCGGGCTGCTGAGTGCCGCCTACGTGAACCTGGCCTTCGTCGCGGTGAGCGAAAAGATGATCGTCTGGTTCGGGTTGGAGGCAGAGCCTTCGATCTGGATCAGCTTCGTGGCCTCGATGCTGGTGCTCGCGCTGGTCATGCGGAAAGGCTAGATTTCTGGAAAGACACCCGGCCCATTCTTCCCAGCCGGCGTGTCAAGGTTGTCAACGGGAAGCACTTAAGGAGACAAAGATGAAGATGCGTACCGTGGCCAAAACGGCCATAGCAGCCGCCGCCGCTCTGGCCATGGGCCAAAGCGTGTGGGCCGGTGAAGCCGAAGCGAAGAAGTGGATCGACGCCGAGTTCCAGCCATCGACCCTGAACAAAGACCAGCAGATGGCCGAGATGAAATGGTTCATCGAAGCCGCCAAGAAGCTCAGCGCCAAGGGCGTGAAGGAGATCTCGGTCGTCTCCGAGACGCTGACCACGCACGAGTACGAGTCGAAGACGCTCGCCAAGGCGTTCGAGGAAATCACCGGCATCAAGGTCAGGCACGACATCATCCAGGAAGGTGATGTGGTCGAGAAGCTGCAGACGTCGATGCAGTCGGGCAAGTCGATCTATGACGGCTGGATCAGTGACTCCGACCTGATCGGCACGCACTACCGCTACGGCAAGATCATGTCGCTGACCGAGTACATGGCCGGCAAGGGCAAGGAGTTCACGAACCCAGGCCTCGACCTGAAAGACTTCATCGGCACCAGCTTCACGACCGCGCCCGACAAGCAGCTCTACCAGTTGCCCGACCAGCAGTTCGCGAATCTGTACTGGTTCCGCGCCGACCTGTTCGCACGCCAGGACCTAAAAGACAAGTTCAAAGCCAAGTACGGCTACGACCTGGGCGTTCCGCTCAACTGGAGCGCCTACGAAGACATCGCCGCATTCTTCAGCGAAGACGTGAAGACGGTCGACGGCAAACCGATCTATGGCCACATGGACTACGGCAAGAAGGACCCGTCGCTCGGCTGGCGCTTCACCGACGCGTGGCTGTCGATGGCCGGCACCGCCGACATCGGCATCCCGAACGGCTTGCCGGTCGACGAATGGGGCATTCGCGTCGGCGCCGACAAGTGCACGCCGGTGGGCGCTTCGGTCTCGCGCGGGGGCGCCACCAATTCGCCGGCCGCCGTCTATGCATTGACGAAGTACATCGACTGGATGAAGAAGTACGCCCCGAAGGAAGCCACCGGCATGACCTTCGGCGAGTCAGGCCCGGTGCCTGCACAAGGCCAGATCGCCCAGCAGATCTTCTGGTACACCGCCTTCACCGCCGACATGGTGAAGCCCGGCCTGCCGGTCGTGAATGCCGACGGCACACCGAAGTGGCGCATGGCGCCCGGCCCGAACGGCCCGTACTGGAAGCAAGGCATGCAGAACGGCTACCAGGACGTCGGCTCCTGGACCTTCTTCAAGGACCACGATGCCAACAAGGTGGCCGCCGCCTGGCTCTACGCGCAGTTCGTGACCGCGAAGACGACCTCGCTGAAAAAGTCGATTGTCGGCCTGACCTTCGTGCGCGACAGCGACATCCGGCACGACTACTTCACGCAGAACGCGAACAAGTACGGCGGCCTGATCGAGTTCTATCGCAGCCCGGCGCGCGTCGCCTGGACGCCGACCGGCACCAACGTTCCCGACTACCCGAAGCTGGCGCAGCTGTGGTGGAAGAACGTGGCGGTGGCGGTGACCGGCGAGAAGACACCGCAGGCCGCGATGGACAACCTGGCCAAGGAAATGGACGACGTGATGGGGCGTCTGGAACGTGCTGGCATGACGCACTGCGCGCCCAAGCTGAACCCGATCGGCGACCCTAACAAGTACCTGTCGGACAAGGGCGCGCCCTGGAAGAAGCTGGCGAACGAGAAGCCGCAAGGCGAGACGATTGCCTACGACACGCTGCTGAACGCGTGGAAGGCCGGCAAGGTGAGGTGATTGAGCCTCCGGGCCGCGGGGTACCGCGGCCCACCCCCCAAGGGGGTCGCCGGCCGCCTTCGGAGCGGCCGGGCGGCGGCCGGCGAGCCGCGTTGTGACGGTCCGACAATCGCGCCATGAAGATCACCTTCCGCTGTGACCCGTCCCTGATCGACCTGCTGCCGCGCCCGGTGCCGGCCAAGGCTGCGCTGCCCGGCTGGCTGCGCCAGATGGCGCCGCACGTGCCGTCGGCGCTGCACCAGCGCAGCATCCGCACCGTCAAGCAGTGCCCGCCCTTTGTTGACGCCATGGCGCATGGCTTCATGGTCTTGCTGCCCTGCGACGTGAGCGTGCACGACGGCCGGTTCAGCTGGGACTGGCCGGTGCCGCCGCTGGGCGTGACCGGCCACCCGCGCGCGCCGCTGAGCTTTCATGTGCCGGAGCAGATCGCGCATTCGCCGCTGGCGCACGGGCGGCAGTCGGCGATCAAGTTCAATAGCTTCTGGACCATCGAGCTTGCGCCCGGCTGGTCGCTGATGGCGGTGCACCCGGTGAATCGCGCCGACCTGCCGTTTCGCACCATCACCGGCCTGGTCGATGCGGACCGGTTCCATGACGTGGGCATCAACTTCCCGGCCGTCTGGAGCGACCCCGGCTTTAGCGGCGTGCTGCCGCGCGGCACACCCGTCGCGCAGTGCTACGCGGTGCCGCGCGAGGCACCGGTGCTGGTGTGCGAGCCGATGTCAGCCGCTCACATGCAACGTTATGACGAACTCGCCACACGCATCCTGGCAGGGCCGGGTGTCTACCGAAAGGCTTATCGCAGCAAGCGCGGCGCGGCGTGAACGTCGCGCGGGCGGCGCCTCACCCGGCGCTCAGGCCGGCAGGCTGCGGCACCAGGCCCAGCACCTGCCGCAGCGCCGCTTCCGCACCCGCCAGGTCACGCAGGTCATGGCGCGTCAGTGCCAGTGCGAACCAGGCGTCGACATGCGTTGGCGACAGCGCCACGGCACGGGCCAGAGCCCGCTCCGCGTCTTGCCACTGGGCTGCAGCACGGGCCACATCGCCGGCCACCAGCAGCGCGGGCAGGTGATCGGGGCGAAGGCTCAGGCTGGCGGCGATGGCACTCGTGGCGGCCTCCAGCTGCCCTTGCTTCAGGCACAGCACGGCAAGCGGCTGCAACACGGCCGGGTGCGGCCCGTGGCTGGCAAGCGTGTGTTCGCAAAGCAGCTTTGCGCGTTCGGGTTGGCCGGCGTTGACGTGTGCGATCGCCAGGGCGAGGCATTGTTCGGCAGATGCAGCAGGCGTGTTCATGCGCCGATGCTACGGCGGCCGCATCGATCGGGCCGCCGCCGCCGCTCAGGCCGGCGCCATCAGGCGTTCGATCGTGTCGATCAACTGCAAGGGGCTGAACGGCTTCACGAGGTACACGTCGGCGCCCGCCTTCTTGCCGGCCTCGACGTCGCGGGCCTGGCCGCGCGCCGTCAGCAACACCACCTTCACCGACGCCAGCGCGGGGTTCAACTTGATCGCCTTGCAAACCTGCAGGCCGTCCATCTCGCCCGGCATCATGACGTCGAGCA
>CANJKD010000070.1 GCA_947474415.1 Burkholderiales bacterium
CCACCACCGCCGGCGTCGCCCACCTGCAGCTCAACCGGCCCGAGCGCCTGAACACGATGGCGCCGCCCTTCTTCCCGGCCTTGCGCGACGCCGTGCGCGCGCTGCACGATTCAGGCGAGGCGCGCGTGCTGGTGATCTCGTCCACCGGCCGACACTTCTGCGCCGGCATGTCGCTCGATGTGTTCGGCGGCGAACAGGCCTTCGTGACCACCTCGACAGCGCGTGCACGCTTGAGCTTTCAAGACCACTTGCGCAAACTGATCGAGTGCTTCACAGCGCTAGCCGACGCGCACTTCCCGGTCATCTGCGCCATCCAGGGCGGCTGCATCGGCGGCGCGCTCGACCTGGCCACCGCCTGCGACATCCGGCTGTGCTCGGCCGACGCCTTTTTCACCGTGCAGGAGATCCACATCGGCATGATGGCCGACCTGGGCGTGCTGCAGCGGCTCGTGAAAATCGTGCCGCAGGGTGTGGCGCGCGAAATGGCCTACACCGGTGAGCGCGTCGGCGCCGAACGCGCGCTGGCGATCGGGCTGGTCAACGCGGTACTGCCCGACACGCGCGCGCTGCTGGCTCACGCGATGAGCCTGGCACGCGGCATCGCGGCCAAGTCGCCCCTCGTGATCGCCGGCAGCAAGCTGGCACTGAACCATGCATGCGACCACGGCACGGCGGCGAGCCTGCAGCAGATGACGCTGCTGCAAAGCGCGATCTTCGACGCCGCCGAGATGGCCACTGCCATCGCCGCATGGAAGGCGAAGGGCACGGCCGAGTTCAGCGCGCTCGCCCCGGTGGCGAAGGTTTGAAGACGCTGCGGATCAGTTTGGCTGGGCCGTCGGCTCGGTCCAGCCGCCACCAAGCACCTTGTAGAGCGTGACCCCGTTCTGCACCTGCAGCGTCTGCGTCTGCACGGTCGCGAGCTGGGCTGCGAACAGCGAGCGCTGCGCGTCGAGCACATCGAAGTAGCTGGCCGCGCCGTTGCGGTAGCGCAGATCGGCCAGCTTGAACGCCGCCTGCGCGGCGTTCGTCTGTGCCGTCAGCGCCCGCAACTGCTCGCCCAGCGCGGCGCGGCCGGCGAGTGAATCGGCGACCTCGCGGAACGCGCTCTGGATCGCCTTTTCGTACTGCGCGATCACGATCTCCTTGTTCACCTTCGCCACATCGAGGTTGGCCTGGTTGCGGCCCGCATCAAAGATCGGCTGCAGCAGCGTGGCCGTACCGGTCAGCGCAAAGCTGCCGCTCTTGAACAGGCCCGACAGTTCACCGCTCGCGGTGCCGGCGTTCGCCGTCAGCGCGATGCGCGGGAAGAAGGCGGCGCGCGCCGCGCCGATATTCGCGTTCGCGGCCAGCAGTTGCTGCTCGGCGGCGCGCACATCGGGCCGACGCGTGAGCAGCTCGGACGGCAGGCCGGCGGGAAGGTCGGCGATGGCTTGCTGGGCGCCCATCGCCAGCGGCGCCGGCAGGTCGGGCGGCAGCGCCTGACCGAGCAGCAGCAGCAGTGCGTTCTCGTCCTGCAGGCGCTGGCGCTGCGACTGCGCGAGCGTGGCGCGCGCGCCTGCCAGCAGTTGCTCGGCTTGGGCGTAGTCGAGCTCAGACGACACGCCGTGGTCGAACTTCAGCTTCGTCAGCTTGGACGAGTTATCGCGTGTCGCGAGCGCGTCGCGGGTGACTCGCAAGGTCTCGTCATCGGCGAGCAGGCCGATGTAGGCATTGGCCACGGCCGCGACAAGCGCGATCTGCACCGTCTTGCGTGCCTCTTCGGTCGCGAGGTATTGCGACAGCGCGGCCTGGCTCAACGAACGCACGCGGCCGAACAGGTCGAGCTCGTAGCCCGTCACCAGCAGGCCCACGGCATAGGTGTTGACGAGCGAGCCCTTCGCCCCTGGCTGCCGCTGCGCGGTCACGCCGCCGCCCAGTGTTGGCAACTCGTCCGCGCGCTTGACCTGGTAGGCCGCCCGCGCCTGCTCGATGGTGAGCACCGCCACGCGCAGGTCACGGTTGTTCTGCAGCGCGACCTCGATCAGCCGCTTCAGGCGCGGGTCGCTGAAGTAGCGCTGCCACTCGATGTCGGCCGCTGCGGTGCCGCCGGCACCCTCCGGCATCAGCTCGGGCGCATAGGCGGCCGCGACCGGCGCGGCGGGCCGCTCGTAGGCAGGGATGAAGCTCATGCAACCGCCCAGCGCCAGGGCGCAGGCCAGCGCCGAGAGGTGCCGAACAGAGAGGTGCCGAACAGAGAGGTGCCGAACCGGTGAACGCTCAATCATGGCTGCCTCCTTCGGCGCTGGCGGCCGCAGCGGAATGGGGCCGCTTGCCACCCAGTTCATGGGCATGCAACTGGCGTTGCCGCTCGCTGTCCTTGAAGAAGCTGCGCACGACGACGAAGAACACCGGCACGAAGAACACCGCGAGCACGGTGGCGGTGATCATGCCGCCCATCACGCCGGTGCCGATGGCGCGCTGGCTGGCCGAGCCCGCACCCGAAGAGATCACCAGCGGCAGCACGCCGAGGATGAAGGCGATCGAGGTCATCAGAATCGGCCGGAAGCGCAGGTGTACCGCCTTCAGCGTGGCCTCGACCAGGCCCATGCCTTCGGCGACCAGGTCTTTAGCGAACTCGATGATCAGGATCGCGTTCTTCGCCGACAGGCCGATCACGGTGATCAGCCCGACCTTGAAGAACACGTCGTTCGGCAGGCCGCGGAACGTCGCGCCGAGCACCGCGCCGAGCACGCCCAAGGGCACGGCCAGCAACACCGCGAACGGGATCGACCAACTCTCGTACAGCGCCGACAGGCACAGGAACACCGCAAGCAGCGAGAACCCGAGCAGGATCATCGCGGTCGAGCCCGAAAGGCGTTCTTCGCGCGACTGGCCGGTCCATTCGAACGCGAAGCCGGCGGGCAGTTTGGCCGCGAGCAGTTCCATCTCGTTCATCGCATCGCCGGTGCTGTAACCGGGGCCGGCGTCGCCCGACAGGCGCATCGTCGGGTAGCCGTTGTAGCGCACCGTCTGCATCGGCCCGGTGATCCACTTCGTCGAGGCCACGGCCGACAGCGGCACCGCCTGGCCTTTGGCGTTCAGCACGTTCAGCTTCAGCAGGTCGTCGGGCTGCATGCGGCTCGGCGCATCGGCCTGCACCACCACGCGCTGCAGGCGGCCAGCATTCGGGAAGTCGTTCACGTAGGTCGAACCGAGTGCGGTGGAGAGCAGCGAGTTGATCGCGTCGAACGGGATGCCGAGCGCGCTGGCGCGGTCGCGGTCGATGTCGATCTGCAACTGCGGCGCGTCTTCCAGGCCGTCGGGCCGCACCCCGGCGAGCACCTTGCTCTTGGCCGCCATGCCGAGCATCTGGTTGCGTGCCGCCAGCAGGGCCGCATGGCCGTTGCTGCCGCGATCCTGCAGGCGGAAGGTGAAGCCGGTGGCGGTGCCGAGTTCGGGAATGGCCGGCGGGCTGAGCGCGAAGATGAAAGCATCGCGCACGCCCGACAGCGCACCAAAGGCGCGGCCCGCGAGCGCCTTTGCCGAGTGCTCGGGTCCCTTGCGTTCGTCCCAGTGCTTCAGCGGCACGAAGGCCAGTGCCGCGTTCTGGCCGCTGCCCGAGAAGCTGAAGCCGAGCACGCTGACCATCTTGTCGACTTCCGGCTGGCTCAGGAAGAACTTCTCGGCCTGCTCCATCACCGCGAGCGTGCGCTCTTGCGTGGCGCCCGGCGGCAACTGCACGTTGGCGATGATGTAGCCCTGGTCTTCGTTCGGCAGGAACGACGCCGGCATGCGCATGAACAGCAGCACCACAGCGGCCACGATGACGGCGAACAGCAGCATGAAGCGCGTCGTGCGCTTGAGCATCTTCGCGATCCAACTTTCGTAGCCGTGCGTGGTGGCCAGGAAGCCGCGGTTGAACCAGCCGAAGAAGCCGCCCTTCTCATGCTTGTGGCCAGCCGCTACCGGCTTCAGGAAGGTGGCGCACAAGGCCGGCGTGAGCGAGAGCGCGAGGAACACCGAGAACAGCATCGAGCTGACCATCACGAGCGAGAACTGGCGGTAGATGTTGCCAACCGAACCGCTGAAGAACGCCATCGGCAGGAACACCGCCACCAGCGTGGTAGTGATGCCGATCAGCGCGGCGGTGATCTGGCCCATGGCCTTGCGGGTTGCATCGCGCGGCGACAAACCTTCCTCGCTCATGATGCGTTCGACGTTCTCGATCACGACGATGGCGTCGTCGACCAGGATGCCGACCGCGAGCACCATCGCGAACATCGTCAGCACGTTGATCGAGTAGCCGAACACATTCATGATCGCGAACGAACCGAGCAGCGCCACCGGCACCACGATGGTCGGGATCAGCGTGTAACGCAGGTTCTGCAGGAACAGGTACATCACGAGGAACACGAGGATCACCGCCTCGACGAGTGTTTCCACGACCTGGCTGATCGAGATCTTCACGAAGCGCGAGCTGTCGTAGGGGATGTCGTACTTCACGCCGGGAGGGAAGTACTTCGAGAGCTCGGCCATGCGGGTGCGGATGGCCTCGGCAGTGGCCAGCGCGTTGCCGGTGGGCGAGAGCTGCACGCCGATGCCGGTCGACGGCTTGCCATTCAGGCGCGCCGAGGTGCCATAGCTCTGGCCGCCGAGTTCGATGCGTGCCACGTCGCGCAGCCGCACCGTGGAGCCGTCGGTGTTGGCGCGCAGCAAGATGGCGCCGAACTCATCGACCGAGGTCAGCTGGCCGTTCACGACCACGGTGGCGAAGATGCCCTGCCCGGCCACGATGGGCAGGTCACCGAGCGTGCCCGACGAGACCTGCGCGTTCTGCGCCCGGATGGCCGCGTTCACATCGGCCGGCGCGAGGTTGAAGCCGACCAGCTTGGCCGGGTCGATCCAGATGCGCATCGAACGCTCGGTGCCGAACAGCTGCGCCTGGCCGACACCGGGCACGCGCTGCAGTTCGGGCAGCACGTTGCGCGAGGCGTAGTCACCCAGCGCGATCGGGTCATAGGCCGGGCGGCCATCGGCTAAGGGCTCGCTGGACAGGATCGTGAACAGCAGGAAGTTCGCGCGCGCCTTGTCGACGCGCACGCCTTGCTGCGTCACCGCCACCGGCAGGCGCGGCGCAGCACGGCTCAGGCGGTTCTGCACATCGACCTGCGCCAGGCTCGGGTCGGTGCCCGACTCGAAGGTCAACGTGATCGAGCCCGAACCGTTCGCCTGGCTCACCGACTCCAGGTAGATCAGGCCCGGCGAGCCGTTCATTTCCTGCTCGATGACGCTGATCACCGTGTCTTCGAGCGTCTGTGCCGAAGCGCCCGGGTAGACCGTGCTGAGCACGATCGACGGCGGCGCCACGGTCGGGTATTGGGCGATGGGCAGCTGCTTGATCGCCACGCCACCGGCCACCAGGATGAACAGCGCGATCACCCACGCGAAGATGGGCCGGTCGATGAAAAATTGGGCCATGGGAAGCGGCCCTTACTTGGCGGACGCGGCCGAAGCCGGCGCACTGGCAGCCACCGCTGCCGACGCCGCCACCGCAGGCACTGAGCCCGCCGGCTTCCACGGCACGGCGTTCACCGGCGCGTTGCCGCGCAGCTTCTGGAAGCCGTCGACCATCACCTGCTCACCGGCCTTCAGCCCGTCGAGCACGACCCATTGCCCGTTCACCGCCAGGCCGACCTTCACCGGCCGCGGCATGGCCTTGCCGTCCGGTGCGACCACCATCACGCTGTCGCCGGTGGAGCCGCGCGTTACCGCCTGCTGCGGCACGACGATGCCGGCTTCGGCCTGCGCCTGCTCCAGCCGCACCCGCACATACATGCCGGGCAGCAGCAGCCCGGAGGCGTTCGGCACCTCGGCTCGCAAGGTGACCTGGCCCGAGGTCGGGTCCACCGTCAGGTCAGTGAACAGCAGCTTGCCCGGCTGGCCGTAGTCGCTGCCGTCTTCGAGCACGATTCGAAGGCTGGCGCCATCAGCGCCGGCGCGCTTGAACTTGCCGCCTTCCACCGCCTTGCGCAGGCGCAGCACGTCGGTGGTCGACTGGGTGAAGTTCACATACATCGGGTTGATCTGCTGCACCACGGCCAACTGCGTGGCTTCGCCCTGCCCGACCAGCGCCCCTTCGGTGACGAGCGCCCGGCCGATGCGCCCGGCGATGGGCGACGTGACGGAGGCATAGCCGAGGTTGATCTGCGCCATCTGCACGGCGGCCTTGCCCGACGCCACATCGGCCTCGGCACTCTTCTGCGCCGCCACCGCATTGATGAAGTCCTGCTTGCTGATCGCGTTCGCCTCCATCAGCGGCTTGTAGCGTTCGGCCAGCGAGGCCGCCTGAGTCAGGTTCGCCTCCGAGCGCGCGAGCGCGGCCTGGGCACTGGCCACGCTGGCCTGATACGGCGCGGCGTCGATCTGGAACAGCGCCTGGCCGGCCTTCACATCGCTGCCTTCCTTGAACAGGCGCTTCAGCAGGATGCCGGCGGCGCGGGCCCGCACCTGCGCCACGCGCGACGCTTCGAGCCGGCCCGGCAGTTCGGTGGCCAGGCCCACGGCCTGGGGCGCCACCGTGACCACGCCGACCTCGGCCGGCGGTGGCGCGCCGCCGCCCGGGCCTGCGCCATCCGCCGCTTTCTGCCCGCAGGCGCCCAGTGCCAGTAGAGCCAAGGCAGACACCGCCACCACTGATCCCACCGCGACAGATTTGAACCCAGACATTCACAGACCCTTCAAGGCAATGGGCGCGAGGCGGGAAAACCCCGCCGGACGCCCGGTGCGATACAGTATACATACACGGTTGTATGTATGTAACGTGCCAGTTGGCATCGCAATGGAAACCCATGGCCCGCAGAACCAAGGAAGACGCCCAAGCCACGCGCAGCCACATCCTCGACACGGCGGAACTGGTGTTCGAGGCGCATGGCGTGGCTGGCACGTCGCTCCAGCACATCGCCCGCGCCGCCGGGGTCACGCGCGGCGCGATCTACTGGCACTTCAAGGACAAGGCCGACCTGTTCAACGCAATGATGGCACGCGCCACGCTGCCGCTCGAAGAGTCCGGCGCTGTGTGTGGGTTGGTGAATGCCGACCTGTCGCTGCGCGAACTGCGCGACGGCTTCGTCGCGGTGCTGCGCCGGGTCGTGGCCGACCCGCAGATGAAGCGCGTGTTCGCGATCGCCACGCACAAGGTCGAGTACATCGGCGAACTCGACGCCGTGCGTGACCGCCACCTGAGCGTGCGCAACGCCTGCGTGGCCGAAGTGGAACGCACCCTGAAACAGGCGACGCGGCGCGGCGATCTGTCGCGCCGCGTGCCGGCGCGCGCCGCCGCCATCGGCCTGCACGCGCTGCTCGACGGGCTGTTGCAGAACTGGATGCTCGATCCGTCTGCCTTCAACCTGGTCAAGGTCGGCAGCCAGGCGCTCGACGCCTACCTGAGCAGCCTCGCGGTGCCACGGGCCGGTGTGACCTGAAGCCTTACTTCAAGCCGCTGTAGTTGAGCGGCGCCCCGGCGTAGCCCTTGCCTTCGGCGCGCAGGTGGCCCAGACCTGGGAACGAGACAGGGGCCGAACCCACCAGATAGCCCTGCTTAGCCGCTTCGGCATAGGCGAGCTTGCGCTGGATGGCGGCGTTCTTGCTGTCGGTGTCGAACTGGATCGTCACCGACGAGTCACCGAACTGCACCGCTGCCACGTGCATCAGGTCACCCCACAGCACCAGCTTCTTCCCCTGGCTTTCGACGACGTAGAGGCTGTGGCCGGGCGTGTGGCCGGGCGCGGCGACGGCTTTGATACCAGGCACGGGTTCGGTGTCGCCGTTGAAGGGCTTGAACTTGCCGGCGGCTACGTAGGGTTCAGCGAAGCCATCGCGCCCTGGAGGAATCCCTTCGCATCGGCCGGTGCCTTGTCGAGATTCGCCTGGCTGAGCCAGAAGTCGGCGTCGTGCTGGTCGGCACGCACGGTGGCATTCGGGAATGCCAGCTTGGCGCCATTCATCAACCCGCCGCCGTGGTCGGCATGCATGTGGGTGATGTAGATTTCATCGACCTGCTCGGGCTGGTAGCCGGCTTCCTTCAGGTTGGCCGACAGGTTGCCGAGTGTGGTGCCGAACAGGCCGGCCGCACCAGTGTCGACCAGGTAGCCGTTCACCGACGTGTCGACCGGCGCCTTCAGGAAGCTGCGCGCCAGCGCTTTCGTCGACTTCGCAGCGGTGGTGTTCGTGCGCAACTTGTCCACCGGCAGTGCCACGGTGCCATCGCTCAGCACGGTGATTTCGAAGTCGCCCAACATGAGGCGGTAGTAGCCCGGGGCCTGGGTCTTGACCTGGGGTGCAGCGGCATGTGCACTGCCGGTCGCATGCGTGCCGTTCGGCCCAGAGGGTCGCATGACAACTGCACCCGGCCTTGGCGTTTGCGAGCGCCAAGGCCTTCGACAGGCGTGCAAGA
>CANJKD010000071.1 GCA_947474415.1 Burkholderiales bacterium
ACGCGGGAATGCACCCAGCGCAGACGGTAATGGATCAAGGTATCGCAGGCCAGCAGCGTGAACAGCAGCAGGCCCTGGAACACACCGGTCAGCGACTTCGGCAGGCCGAGCCGCGACTGCGCGAGTTCCCCGCCGATGTAGAACATACTCATCAGCGCGCCCGAAAAGATGATGCCCACCGGGTGCAACCGGCCCACGTAGGCCACGATGATGGCCGCGAAGCCGTATCCCGCCGGCACATACGGCGTGAGCTGGCCCAGCGGCCCGGCCACTTCCAGCGCGCCGGCCAGCCCGGCCATACCGCCGGACAGCAGCAAGGCCGTCCACAGTGCCTTGCGTGACGAGAAGCCGGCGTAGCGCGCCGCCGCCGGCGCCAGGCCGCCCACCTGCAACTGGAAGCCGGCATAGGTGCGGAACAGCAGCACCCAGAACGCGCCCACGGCACACAGCGCGATGATGACCCCGATGTTGACCCGGAAGCCGGGGAACAGCTTGGGCACGTTGGTCGCCTTCAGGAAGGTGATGGTCTGCGGGAAGTTGAAGCCGGCCGGGTCCTTCCAGGGCCCGTAGACCATGTAGCCGAGCACCTGGTCGGCCACGTACACCAGCATCAGGCTGACGAGGATTTCGTTGGCATTGAAGCGGTCGCGCAGGAACGCGACGATGCCGCTCCACAGCATGCCGCCGAGCACGCCGGCCACCAGCACCGCGCCGACGATCCAGCGGCCGGTGTCCGCGTTCGCAGTCATCGCCACGCCGGCCGCGGCGATGGCGCCGACGACGAACTGGCCCTCGGCGCCGATGTTCCAAACGTTTGATCGGAAGCACACCGCGAGGCCGAGCGCGATCAGGATCAGCGGCGTCGCCTTCATCGCCAGTTCTGTCAGCGCATACACGCTCTTCAGCGGCTCGACGAAGAACACGTACAGGCCGCGCAGCGGGTCCTTGCCGAGCAGCATGAAGAGCACGGTGCCGATGACCACCGTGATGGCGAGCGCCAGCACCGGCGACATCACCGACATCACCTTCGACGCCTCGGGGCGGGCTTCAAGTTTGAGCATGTTCGGTCTCCTTCGATACGGTCCAGAGCCCGCTCATCCACTCGCCGATCTGCGGCACCGTGGCCTTCGAGGTCGCGATGCTCGGCGACACCTTGCCCTGCGCGATCACCACCAGCCGGTCGCAGATCTCGAACAGCTCGTCGAGCTCTTCGCTGACCACCAGCAGCGCGCAACCCTGGTCGCGCAAGCCCAGCAGCTCGCCGCGGATCTGCGCCGCAGCGCCCACGTCCACGCCCCAGGTCGGCTGCGAGACGATCAGCAGCTTCGGTTTCGCCTCGATCTCGCGCCCGACGATGAACTTTTGCAGGTTGCCGCCCGACAGGCTCTTGGCTGCCGCGTCCGGCCCCCCGGCCTTGACGTTAAAGCGGCGGATCAGCTCCTGTGCGAGCTTCGCGACTTCGGCCGTGCGCACCCAGCCGGAGCGGCCGACCGCTTCGGTGCGCGTCAGCAGCGTGTTCGCGGCCAGCGACAGCGTCGGCACGGCACCGCGGCCGAGCCGTTCCTCGGGCACGAAGTGCAGGCCCTCCTTGCGGCGGCGTCGCGGCGAATGGTTCGAGATGTCCTTGCCGAACAGGTGCACCGAGCCGGCCGGCGAACGCGTGTCTTCGCCCGACAGCGCCGCCATCAGCTCCTGCTGGCCGTTGCCCGAGACACCGGCGATGCCCAATATTTCGCCGGCCCGGACCTCGAAACGGATGTCGGCCAGGCTCATGCCGAAGTGGTCTTGCTTGGGCAGCGTGAGGCCGCGCACGTCGAGCACCACGCCGCCGAGCTTGGCCTGGATGTGCTGCAACTGCGGCGGCTCGGCACCGATCATCAGGCGGGACAGGCTGGCATTGGTTTCGAGTGACGGGTCGACTTCGCCGGTGACCTTGCCGCCGCGCAGCACGGTGCAGTTGTGACACAGCGCACGGATTTCGTCGAGCTTGTGGCTGATGTAGAGAATGCTCGTGCCTTCGCGGCTGAGTTTGCGCAGCGTGATGAACAGCGTCTCGACCGCCTGCGGCGTGAGCACGGACGTGGGCTCATCGAGGATCAGCAGCTTCGGCGCGGTCATCAGCGCACGAACGATCTCGACGCGCTGGCGCTCGCCGACCGACAGCGTGTGCACCGGCCGCAGCGGCTCCACCCCCAGGCCGTATTCCTTCGCGACCTGGGTGATGCGCTGCGTGACCTCGGCGAGCGTGAGCGACTTGTCCAGCCCGAGCCAGACGTTCTCGGCCGCAGTCAGCGTGTCGAACAGGCTGAAGTGCTGGAACACCATGCTGATGCCGAGCGTGCGTGCCTCCTGCGGGTTGCGGATGTCGACCGCCTGGCCGTTCCAGCGGATCTCGCCTTCGTCGGGCCGCACCGCGCCGTAGATCATCTTCATCATGGTCGACTTGCCGGCGCCATTCTCGCCCAGCACGGCGTGGATCTCGCCGGGCTTGACGCGCAGGTTGACCGCGTCGTTGGCCTTCACGGCCGGGTACTGCTTGCTGATGTTGACGAGTTCGAGTCGGAGCATGGGCGTGTCCTTTTGGGCTCGATAAATCTCAGGAGACGAACTCACGCACCGCAGAGGCGCAGAGAACGCAGAGGATCGCAGAGAAAGACACTTGAATTGAGTTCCTCTGCGCCGCTCCGCGTTCTCTGCGCCTCTGCGGTAAGCATTCGAGGGTCATGGCTTCGCGCCGCGCCGATAGCGTGCGGTGCCGGCGACGAAGGCGGCAGCGAGGTTGCGGTCGTCGGCCAGCGTCATCCAGGCGAAGGCGCGCTCGTGCAGGCCGCGCGCGACCTTCATCCTGCGGTGAGCGACCGGATCGGCAGCCCAGTCCCACACGCACACATCGGCCACGCGGCCGGCTTCGAGCGAGCCGATCTCGTCGGTCAGGTCGAGCGCCTGCGCGGCGCCGAGCGTGGCGGCGTGCAGCGCGCACCAGGCGGTCAGGCGCTGGCCAGCCATCGCCTGCACCTTGTAGGCGTCGGCCATCGTGCGCAGCATCGACAGGCTGGTGCCGCCGCCGACGTCGCTGGCCAGGCTGACGGCCGCACCGCCGGCCGCCGCTGCGCGCCAGTCGAACAGGCCGCTGCCGAGGAACAGGTTGGACGACGGGCTGTGCGCGATCTGCGCGCCCGAATCGCGCAGCGCGGCGCGGTCGGCAGCGTCGATCCAGATGCCATGGGCGAGCACGCTGCGGCGGTGCAGCAGGCCGGCGCGCGCGTAAACGTCGAGGTAGCTGCGCGCCTCGGGGAACAGCTCGCGTGCCCACGCCACTTCGGCGCGGTTCTCGGCCACGTGGGTCTGCATGTACAGGCTCGCATCGGCCCGGCACAGCGCGCCGGCCATCGCGAGTTGCGCGGGCGTGCTGGTCGGCGCGAAGCGCACCGTCACCGCGTAGGCGAGGCGCTCATTGCCGTGCCAGCGGTCGATCAAATCAATGCAGTCGCGCTCGGCCTGATCCACATCGTCGCGCAGGCCGTCTGGCGAGTGGCGATCCTGCAGCACCTTGCCGGCGATCAAGCGCATGCCGCGCGTCTGCGCCGCGCCGAACAGCGCGTCGACCGAGGTCTTGTGGACGGTGGGGAACGCCACCGCCGCCGTCGTGCCATGGGCCAGCAGCGCATCGACGAACAGCTCGGCACCGGCGCGGGAATGTTCGGGGTCGACGTAACGCGTCTCGGCCGGGAAGGTGTAGGTGTTGAGCCAGTCGAGCAGTTCGGTGCCATAGCTGGCAATCACGTCGAGCTGCGGCATGTGGACATGGGAGTCGATGAAGCCGGGCAGGATCAGCTTGCCGGTGTGGTCTTCCTGGGTCCAGCTGGCATCAGGCGCTTCCAGTTGCGCTCCGGCGATTCGGCCGTTCTCGATCAGCAGCCAGTGGTCGGGCCGGAAGCGCACCGCGGCGGAGTCGACCTCGCCCCAGGCCGGCGCGCCGGTGAAGTCGAACAGGTCGCCGCGCAGCGCGAGGCGGGCGGGCGGTTTGAGGTTGGCCGGGGTCGTCATCATGCGAACGCCTCAGGCCTCCCGCCGGGCCGCCCCAAGGGAAGGCCTGCGCCCCCTTGGGGGGCAGGAGCGTAGCGACGCGGGGGCTGTCATCATGCAGACGCCTCGGCGCGGCGCGGCATGCCGTGGCCGGGGAGCTTGCGCGCCACATCACGCACCTGCTCACGCAGCCAGCGGCCCGACGCGGACGCGTGCGTGAGTTCGTGCCAGAGCTGGTAATAGGTCAAAGGGGGAAACGGCACCGGGCAACGCACGATGCGCACCGGCAGCGCATCGACATAACGGGAGCAGAATTGCCGGCCCGTGGTCAGCACCAGCAAGCTTTGCGCCACCATCAGCGGGATCAGGCTGAAGTGCGCGCTGCGCACCATCACGTCGCGCCGCACGCCGAGCGAGGCCAGGTGCTCGTCGATCACGCCGGGCGACGCGCCGTGCACACCCGCATGCAGCGGCATCGGCGCCACGTGCTCGCAGGCCAGGTAGCGCTCGGGCGACCAGGCGCGCGTGGTGGACGAGCGAACCGCCGGGTGGTCAACGGCCACGAGGCAGACGATCTCGTCGGACATCAGCCGCCCGAGGTGCAGTTCTTCCGGCGGCTTGAGCCAGTTGCCGATCACCAGGTCGACCTCGGCCGCGGCCAGGCTGCGGCGGTAGTCGAACGCGCCCGACAGCGGCATCAGCTCGATACGCACCGTCGGCGCCACGCGCTTCAGCTGCGCCACGAGTTCAGGCAGGAACAGCGGGTCGAGGTAGTCACTGGCGGCGATGCGAAAGGTGGCGGTGCTGGCCAGCGGGTCGAAGCCGCGCTGGTGAGCGCGCGGGCTGAAGAGCAGGTCCGCATCTTGCAAGATGCGGGTGGCAGGTTCCAGCAGGCGCAGCGCCGTTTCGGTAGGCGCCATGGTGTTGCCGGCGCGCACCAGCAACGGGTCTCCGGTCAGCGCACGCAGCCGCTTCAGCTGGGCACTCACGGCGGGCTGCGTGCTTTGCAAGCGCATGGCGGCCCGGGAGACACTGCGTTCGGTGATCAAGGTCTTCAGCACCCGAATGAGGAAGATTTCGATCTTGTCGAAGTCCACGCGTTGCGTCATACGGTAATCAGAATATTCACTATGCGTTTGACTGTATACCCTGACGGCTGAAAACGGGCTAAGTTCCCGAACAGCCCCGACCCTGCGAGCCTGCCCATGTCCATACGCCCGATCCGCTTCTTCCACCGTGGCGCCATCACCGAGGTCCCCGCAGCAAGCGGCGCCGCGCCCACGCGCAGCGTGCTCGACTGGCTGCGCGAAGACGCGCGCTGCACCGGCACCAAGGAGGGTTGCAACGAGGGCGATTGCGGTGCATGCACGGTGGTGATCGGAGAGGCGGCTGCGGCCGATGACGCCGGCGCGGTGCGCGGCCTGAGCCTGCGGACCGTCAACGCCTGCATTCAGTTCCTGCCGACGCTGGACGGCAAGGCGCTGTTCACGGTCGAAGATTTGAAGGCGATGAATGCGGACGCACTTCACCCTGTGCAGCAAGCGATGGTCGAGTGCCACGGCTCGCAATGCGGCTTTTGCACGCCGGGCTTCGTGATGTCGCTGTGGTCGGCCTACGAGCACCACCAGAGTTGCCGCTCTGACAACGCCACGCAGCCGACGCGCCAGCAACTCGCCGACGAACTCTCGGGCAACCTGTGCCGCTGCACCGGCTACCGGCCCATTCTCGACGCCGGCCAGCGCATGTTCGACCTGCCGGCCGTGGCACTCGATACCGCGCCCGTGCTGACCGCACTGGCTGCGCTGAAACAGATGGCGGGCGATACCACCTTCGAATTCGCCTCGGGCGCCAGCCGCTTCTTCGCCCCGACCACGCTGACGGAACTCGCCACGCTGCGCGAGGCGATGCCGCAGGCCCAACTGCTGGCGGGTTCAACCGATGTCGGCCTGTGGGTCAACAAGCAGTTCCGGCCGCTGGGCGACATCGTCTATGTCGGCGAAGTCGCCGAGTTGAAGGCGATCACGGTGACGGCTGCCGAATTGACCATCGGCGCCGGCGCCTCGCTCGAAGCCGCGTGGCGCGCGCTTGCCCAGCGCTGGCCCGCGCTCACCGACGTGTGGCTGCGCTTCGCCTCGCCACCGATCCGCAACGCCGGCACGATGGGCGGCAACGTCGCAAACGGCTCGCCGATCGGCGACTCACCCCCGGTACTGA
The DNA here is from genome assembly GCA_947474415.1 of Burkholderiales bacterium. Lineage (GTDB taxonomy): Bacteria > Pseudomonadota > Gammaproteobacteria > Burkholderiales > Burkholderiaceae_C > LMDS01. The sequence continues at coordinate 6,241 of CANJKD010000071.1, forward strand.
TGGCACTCGACGCGCTGATCGAACTGCGCCGCGGCGCGCGCGTGCGGCGCATGCCCTTGGCCGATTTCTACGCCGACTACATGAAGAACCACCTGGAACCCGGCGAGTTCGTGCAGGGGCTCAAAGTGCCGCTGAACGGGCCGGCACGCGCGCTGCGCGCCTACAAGATCAGCAAGCGTTTCGACTGCGACATCTCGGCGCTGTGCGCCGGCTTGGCCATCGAACTCGACGGCGACGTGGTCGCGTCGGTGCGGCTGGCCTACGGCGGCATGGCGGCGACCGTGAAACGCGCAGCCACGGCCGAGGCCGCGCTCGTCGGCGAGCCCTGGTCGCAGGCGGCGGTGCGCGCCGCGCAGGCCGCGCTCGCGCAAGACTTCAAGCCGCTGTCCGACATGCGGGCGAGCGCGGCCTACCGCTTGCAGGTCGCGCAGAACCTGCTGCAGCGCTTCTGGCTGGAAACGCGCACCGAGAACCCGCTGCCGGGCAGCGCCACCAGCGTGTTCAGCGTGATGCCGCACGACACCGGCCTGGCCGCAGCCTGAAGCGGAATCCGGCGATGAACAAGCCCATGCACTCCTTGCTGCTCCAACCCGCCGAAGCCTTTGCGGGCTACGCCACCAACGCTGCCGCGCGCATCGACGCCCACGTCGAAGCGGTGGCATGCAAGGCCGGCGCCCGCGTCGGCGTCAGCCGCGCGCACGAATCGGCCCACCTGCACGTGGCGGGCGAGGCCACCTACATCGACGACATCCCCGAACTGGCCGGCACGCTGCATTGCGCGCTCGGCCTGTCGCCGGTGGCGGCCGGCACGCTTGACGCGATGGCGCTCGACACGATCCGCGCGCTGCCCGGCGTGGTGGCCGTGCTGTCGGCCGCCGACATCCCCGGCCCGAACGATTGCGGCTCCATCGTCCATGACGATCCGATCCTCTGTGATGGAGAAATTCGCTACCTCGGCCAGCCCGTGTTCGCCGTCATTGCGCTGACGCGCGACGCCGCACGCCGCGCCGCTGCGAAGGCCAAGGACGTGCTGACGATCACTGTCGCCGTGCCCGTCATCACGCCACAGCAAGCCCATGCGCTCGGCCGGTACGTGCTGCCGCCGATGCACCTGATCCGCAGCATGAGCGAAGGTGGTGGCACACCGGAAGTGCGCGCCGCCATCGCGAACGCGCCGCAGCGCTTCAAGGGCACGCTCGATGTCGGCGGCCAGGAACAGTTCTACCTGGAAGGCCAGATCAGCTACGCGATTCCGGCCGAGGGCGGCGGCATGCATGTGCACTGCTCGACGCAGCACCCGAGCGAGATGCAGCACCTGGTCGCACATGCACTGAAGCTGCAAGCCCATGACGTGCATGTGGAGTGCCGTCGGATGGGCGGCGGCTTCGGCGGCAAGGAATCGCAGTCGGCCCTCTTCGCGTGCGTGGCCGCGGTGGCGGCGGCGAAACTCAAGCGCCCGGTCAAGTTGCGCCTGGACCGCGACGACGACTTCCTGATCACCGGCCGGCGCCACTGCTTCTGGTACGAATACGAGGTGGGCTTCGATGCCGAAGGCCGCGTGCTCGGCGTCGAGATCAGCATGGTCTCGCGCGCCGGCCATTCGGCCGACCTGTCGGGCCCGGTGATGACGCGGGCCCTCTGCCACTTCGACAACGCCTACTGGCTGCCCGAGGTCGCCATGCACGGCTACTCGGGCAAGACCCACACGCAGAGCAACACCGCCTTCCGCGGCTTCGGCGGGCCGCAGGGCGCGATCGCGATCGAGAACATCCTGGACACCATCGCCCGCACGCTTGGCCGCGACGCTTCCGACGTGCGGCGCGCCAACTTCTACGGCCTGGATGCGAACAACGTCACGCCCGACACCGGGAAGGGTGTCACGACACCTTATGGCCAGGTCGTCACCGACAACATCATCCATGAGCTGACGGCCGAACTGGAGGCCAGCAGCGACTACCGCGCGCGCCGTGCACAGATCGCGGCGTTCAAGGCCATCAGCCCGGTGCTCAAGCGCGGCATCGCGCTGGCGCCGCTGAAGTTCGGCATCTCGTTCAACGTCAAGCACTTCAACCAGGCCGGCGCGCTGGTGCATGTCTACAACGACGGTTCGATCCTCGTGAACCACGGCGGCACCGAGATGGGCCAGGGCCTGAACACCAAGGTGGCGCAGGTGGTGGCGCATGA